>NZ_JBLTSX010000004.1:0-188415 GCF_055326835.1 Gardnerella sp. C0684A1
GGCAGAATGGGACACTCGCGCAGAACGCAATCTGCGCTAGTGTCTTAAAACAGGCAGAATGGGACACTCGCGCAGAAATCATACTGCGCGCGTGTCCGAATTCGTATACTTGCGGTGAGCTTTGACTGGAAGCCTATAAAAAGGAGGCGGTTTATGTTTCGCATGATATGCCAACGTTTGCTGCTTTTCATTGCGGCGTTATTTTGCATTTCTACAGCCGTATTTCTTGCTTTGCGTGTTCTTCCAGGAGATGTTGCGCAAGTTATGGCCGGCTTGAACGCTCCTAGCGGTAAAGTAGAGCAATTGCGCGCTGAGCTTGGTATTGATAAACCACTTTTTACGCAGTATGTTGACTGGATTTGCGGCGTTTTTCGTGGTGATTTTGGTGTATCTATGTTAACCGGCCGTTCCGTAAGTTCAACTATTGCTATGCGCGCTTCCATTACTTTCCCACTTATTATTATGGGATTGATAATAGCTCTTGCAATTGGTATTCCGTTAGGATGTCTTCAAGCTATTTACCGCAAAAGTAAACTTGTAAAATTAACTCGTTTTATGGCGCTAACTGCAGGGTCTGTGCCGGCTCTTTGGGGCGGTATGCTGCTTATTTTGCTTTTAGGAAAAGGCGTTGGCGTTTTTAGAATCCTACCTACTCAAGGTTTTCCAACTGATGGCTGGGGTGAGTTTGGTGAAGCTTTTTATTCTCTGCTTCTTCCAGCTTTTAGTGTTGGAATTATTGTAGGCTCTGGTTTTATGCGTTACACGGCTGCCGTTTTAGAAAATATTTCGGATAGCGAAATTGCTTCTCAATCTATGGCTTGTGGAATGACTAGAAAGGAAGTTGTTTGGAAGGTAGGCTTACGTTTGGCACTTCCGCAGCTTGTTTCTGTTATAGGCTTGACTTTTGCTCACATGGTTATGGGCGTTATGGTGATTGAGAATCTTTTCTCGCTTCCAGGAATGGGTATGGGTTTGGTGAGAGATGTTGGTTTACGAGATCTTATTGCAGTTCAAGGCGAGCTTTTTATGCTCTCAGCTTTGTTTTTAACTATCGGATTTATAGTAGATGTTTCTCACCAGCTTCTTGATTCACGCTTATCTCAAGATTCTGAATCTAACTAGTTTTTAAAAGTTGAGTAAGAGTAAGGAAGTGAGTTTAGTGATGAGTTCCGTTATTAGTTCCCTTATGAGTTCCGTGAGTAAGTTAATTAATAAACTTAAGTTTTTATTTTTAGTGAGATTGTGGAATATTTCTTTTGGTAAATTTGTGTGTGTAACGCTCGGCTTGTGGATTACAGTATCCATAATTTCTTTATTCTGGACGCCGTACTCACTGCTTTATACTAACGGTTTTGCAGTATGGCAGAAGCCGTCTTGGTCTCACTGGCTTGGAACTGATGGTGCTGGATCAGATATTCTTAGTTGGCTTATGGCTGGTTCTCGTATTGAACTTATTTTAGTTATCTGTACCGTGATTATTTCTGCTAGCATTGCCTCGCTTTTGCTTAGTTTAATGATTTCTAAAACCCAGATTATTAGTGGCTCAAGTGTTATGTTCGTTGATGCGCTGATTTCAATACCGACTGTGTTAATTGCGCTTATGCTTGCTGTTCCGCTTGGTGCTAGTGTTCTTGTAATCGTATTGTCTTGTGCAATTGGTTATGGGCTTAATTTGGCTCGAATTGTGCGTCCAAGTGCTGAACTCGCTTTGCGATCTGATTATGTAACTTTCGCAGTTTCTCAGGGTGCTTCTAGACGTTACGTACTTATTAGTCACGTATTTCCTAATATAATTCCTGTTGCATTAGTTCAGCTTTCGCTTTCTGCAGGAACCGTAATTTTAGCAGAAAGCGGTTTAACTTATTTAGGAGTTGGCGTACCTTCCGGTGTTGCAAGCTGGGGAAGAGTTTTGGCAACTTCTGTAACTCTTATTCATGTAAATCCTTTAGCGGTACTTTGGCCTGGTTTAATAGTTACTTTAGTTGTTGTGGCGTTGAATTTATTTGGTGATGTACTTAGAGTCGCGTTAAAACCTACATCTAAAAGTAGTGTAGTTGAGTTAAAAAATTAGGTTGAGGGGTAGTTAAATGAGTTTAATTGTTAATAATCTTAACGTTACTTTAGGTAATTCTTGTGTATTAAATAACGTGTCTCTTAAAGTTGCAGATGGTGAGCGTGTGGGTTTAGTTGGCTCATCAGGATCCGGTAAGTCTATGCTGATTCGTGCTGTTACTGGTTTACTTCCAGAAGGTGCAAAAGTTTCTGGATCTTGCAAACTGGGTGATTTGCAGACAGTTGGGGCTAGTGATATTGAAATAGCAAAACTTCGCGGAAAATACGTGGGAGTTGTTTTTCAGCAGGCTAATCGCGCACTAAATCCTGTTTTAACAGTAGAACAGCAGGTTTCATTGCCTCTTCGAATACACTATCTTCTGAATGACGATGATGTTCATAATCGTGTTTGTAATATGCTTGAGAAGGTTGGTTTATCACCTAAACTTGCTTCTAAGCGCACTTTTGAGCTTTCTGGAGGCCAGCAGCAGCGTGTAGGAATTGCCACAGCGCTAATTACATATCCAAAACTTATTCTTGCTGATGAGCCTACTACGGCTCTTGATTCTGTTACTCAGCGTGATGTTGTAAGTATGCTCACTTCACTTGTGGACGATATGGGCGCATCAATGCTTTTTGTTACTCACGATTTTTCTGTGCTTTCTCATTCAGCTCAGCGCTGTTATGTTCTCGATTCTGGGAATTTGGTTGATAGTGCTTGTGTGAAAGATTTGCTTGAAAATCCTAAAGTTACTTCAACTCGTATTCTTGTTGAATCTGCTAGAAAACTTACGCTTAGAGCAAAAAATTCGGAAAGTGCTTTTTCGGAAAGTGCTTTTTCGGAAAGTGCTTTTTCGGAAAGTGCTTTTTCGGAAAGTGCTTCTGCTTCTGCTAAAGATACTTCCACTGAAAATATTTCTGATAGTATCTGTAAATCTGAAAATTCCGCAACTTTGCTCTCTGCAAAAAACATTCACGTAATATTTGGTAGTGGCAAAAAAAGTTCTGAAGTATTAAAAGGTGTCGACTTAAATCTTAAAGTTGGTGAATCTTTAGCAATTATAGGCGGATCTGGCAGTGGTAAAACTACTCTTATTCGATCCATACTTGGTTTGCAAAAAATTTCAGAAGGAACTATCGAATACGATTCCAACATAATAGCTTTATCAAATAGCAAAAAAAGTGACTTTTTAGCGTTACGTAGTGAAACTTCCTTAGTTTTTCAACATCCTTTCGCAGCATTAGACCCACGCTGGACTGTGGAAAAAAGTGTTGCTGAGCCGCTTAATATAAGACATAAAAATATGAATCTTAGTAAGGAAGATGTAAACAATCGTGTTTATAGTGTTTTGAAATTAGTTGGTTTAAAACCAGAAAATTTTGCGCAAAAATATCCGCATGAGCTTTCTGGCGGTCAGGCTCAGTGCGTTGCTATAGCTCGAGCGCTTATTAGCGACCCTAGAATACTTATAGCAGATGAACCTATGAGTGCTATCGACGTTGCTGAACGTACTCGTATTCTTGAAGCTTTTGCTACGATTCGATCTAAACGCCCAAACATGTCTTGCATATTCGTAAGTCACGATTTAGGTATGATTCAGCATTTAGCTACACGCGTAATCGTACTAAATGACGGAAAAATAGTAGAGTCTGGAAGCGTAAGTCAAGTACTTAACTATCCTAAGAATTCTTATACGCGAGAACTTGTAAACGCAGCAATCTTATAAAATCTAAAGTTATTTCACTCAATTTACTTAATTTGCAGGATACAGTCTAATATGTATATAAGTATTTCATGAGTAAATGAAGGGAATAATTATGAGCGAAAATTCTAAGCAGCGTCCGCGTCCAGAAAGTTTCGAATTAGATCATACTAAAGTAAAAGCTCCTTACGTGCGTTATATTGATACGCAAAAAGGCCCTAATGGTGATGTAATCTCAAATTATGATATTCGCTTAACTCAGCCTAATGAAGAAGCTATTCCTACAGCAGCTTTGCACACAATCGAACATACAATAGCAGTACTTTTAAGGGAACATATTGACGGATATATTGATTGCTCTCCTTTTGGTTGCCGTACGGGCTTCCATCTTCTTACGTGGGGAGAGCACAGCACTGACGAAGTTGCTCGCGCGTTAAAAGAGTCCCTTGAGTTTATAGCTTTCAAGGCTACATGGGATGATGTTCCAGCAACCACAATTAAATCTTGCGGTAATTATCGAGATCATAGTTTGTTTGGTGCGCGTCAATGGTGCAAGGATATTTTAGCTAAAGGTATTAGCTCGGATCCTTTTGAGCGTAAACTCGTGTGAAAGTATCTTAAGGTAAGTAACTAAGTAAGTAACTAATTCTAAATTTGAGCGCATTCTTGAGTGTAAAAGTAATAGGTGAATAATGAGTACAGATCCTAAAAATACGGTGACATTAGCTGAAAACTATGCTCGCGCGTTAAGTACATACCCTGGTCAAGTAATTGTCGATTTGAAGGCGCTTCGAGACAATATGCGCACTTTGGTTGCGCGAGTTCGTAAAGATTTGCAGCCTGGTCAGAATGCGCCGGAAGTTATGGGAGTCGTAAAAGCAGACGGATACGGTCACGGTCTTATTCCTAGTGCGCTCGCGGCTTTAGCTGGAGGCGCTACTTGGCTTGGTACAGCTCAACCATACGAAGCGTTACGTTTGCGTGCAGCAGGTATTGGTTCCAGCCGTTGCCATATTCTCACTTGGCTTACTAGCGCTCCAACTACTAGATTTGCAGATCTGATTACGGAGAATATCGATATCTCAGTAGGCTCTATTGACTCGCTCGACGCTGTAGCTTTTGCTGCACGTGCTTTAGGTAAGCCTGCTCGCGTGCACGTAAAAGTCGATACTGGTTTTGGACGAAATGGTTTTACTCCAGAAGGTTTTAATGCCGCTTTAGAAAAGTTAAAGCAGTATTCGAGCGAAGGTGTGATTGAGGTTATTGGCCAATGGAGTCACTTAGCTGTGGCAGATTCTCCTGACGTTCCAGAATTTGTAGACGCAACCGACCGGCAAATTAATCAATTTAACGAATTTACAGAACGCATGCGCGAAGCGAATGTTGCGCCTAAAATCCGCCATTTAGCGAATACTGCTGCAACGCTTAATCGTCCTGAAATACGTTTTGAACTTGTTCGTCCAGGAATTGGTTTGTACGGATACGAGCCGGATCCTGCAATGGGGGATTCTCAAACTTATGGATTGCAGCCAGCTATGACTCTTCAAGCGCAACTCGGCACCGTAAAATCTGTAGAAGAAGGGCATGGAATTTCATACGGACGCACGTATTTAACTCCAAATAATACGAGTACTGCTATTGTGCCTCTTGGTTATGCTGACGGTATTTTGCGTTCTGCTTCCGGATTTGATATGCAAGGTGCACGTCATGTTGATAAACCGGGCGGACCAGTGAGAGTAGAAACCAATAAGGGTGCGCGAGTTTTGAACGTTTCTGGGCGAGTTTGCATGGATCAGTTCATAGTTGATTTAAAAGGCGATGCTGCAGAGTTAGGCGTTCGAGAAGGCGATACTGTAACGCTTTTTGGACCTGGAAGAGGTGTGGAATTTGCCGAGCCTACTGCTGACGATTGGGCAGAAGCTGCAGGAACAATCAGCTACGAAATCATGACTGGAATCGGGCCTCGTGTGCCGCGGCTTTATCGTAACGCTTACGAAGTGCTATCTTCTAGCGATATTGCAAAACTGGACGCAAAAAGCTTGATATAAAAGCTTGATATAAAAGCTAAACTTAAGCGCTAGATCTAGGTTATTAATTAAGAGGTTTTAATGTGTGACGAAGTTTTTTCTATAAGCGATGAAGTTATCGCTTCAGATAATGAAGTCGTTGGCGAATACGATTTGCGTGACACTGAGCGTTATGCAAGCGAGCCTCATCATACGCGTGTTCGTACTCCTTTTGAGCGCGATCGTGCGCGAATCATACATTCGTCTGCATTGCGTCGGCTTGGAGCAAAAAGTCAGGTTTTAGTTGCGGGATCTGATGATTTTGTGCGCACTCGTTTGACGCATACTTTGGAAGTTGCTCAAATCGGTAGGCAAATCGCGGCAATGCTTGGATGCGACCCAGATGTTGTTGATTGCGCTTGTTTATCACACGACTTGGGGCATCCTCCTTTTGGCCATAACGGCGAACGCGTACTTGCGCAAATAGCGAAAAATATTGGCGGTTTTGAAGGTAATGCTCAAACTCTCCGCTTACTTACGCGTTTGGAGCCGAAAGTTTTTCGAGAAAATGGCAGTAGCGCAGGTGTTAATCTTACTCGAGCAGCATTAGACGCTACTGTAAAGTATCCGTGGGGATTAGAGGATGCAAAAGCGCACGATAAAGGTGAGCGTGATCTGAAATTCTGCGTGTATCCAGATGATCGCGACGTGTTTGAATGGCTGAAAATTGGTGCTCCTAAAGATGCGCGTCCAATGGAATGCCAAATAATGGATCTTTCGGATGATATTGCTTATAGTGTGCACGATATTGAGGATGCGATTGTTGTAGGCGCTTTTAATACACAATGCGTATCTGATCCTTCTTTAGCGGACAGTGTTATTGAAGATACTCATGCATGGTATGGAAAGCAATGGGATTGCGATAAGCTTTTGGCAGCTTTTCAACGTTTGCGTAAGCTTAATGTTTTCCCGGAAAATTTCGACGGTTCGCGCAGATCTTTAGCTAAGTTAAAAAATATAACAAGTATGCTTATAGGACGTTTCGCCGTTTCTGTTGAAAAAGCAACTCGCGAAAAATATGGTGATGGGGCGTTAATCAGATATCGTGCGAATGTTGTGATTCCAGAAAACACAAGTTATGAAATGATTATGCTGAAAAGTTTAGCTGTTCATTTTATTATTGCTCCTCGCGAGCGTGAAGTTTATAGGCGTGAGCAGAAAATCATCACCGATTTAGTGGAAGTTTTTATGAGTAAATCTCCTCGTCCGCACGATGCTATGGAAGAAGTGTTCGTAGGGGATTGGAACGAGTGCACTAACGACGATGAGCGTCTTCGCGTGGCTATTGACCAGGTGGCAAGTCTTACAGACGGTTCCGCTACAACTCTTCACGCGGCTTTGTGCTAAGAGTGTGTTGTTCTGAGTGAGTTGTGAGTGTGTATTTGTTGTAAAGACTAAATTATGTGAAGAAGATCGCGCATGTTTTGCGTAAATTTCGTAAGCGAGATCGGTTGCAGTATTTTTACGTACTTTATATGAATTCCGCTTTTTAGATTGTTTATTTCATCAAATGATTTTGTGTTTTCGACAGTTTCGCCCTTAATTCTGTTTATTTCATCGGCTGGTTTTGTGTTTTCGACAATTCCGCCTCACATTTTGTCGATTTCACCAAATGATTTTGTGTTTTCGACAGTTTCGCCTCACATTTTGTTGATTTCACCAGATGACTTGGTGAAATAAACAGAATTCGTATAAAAGCGTTGTTAATACCTAATCGCTGTATACTAAGCGCATCTTACAATGATTCGCTAGTGGAAGTATTCCAATCGAAAGGCTCTTCCACAAGATAGTACGCGTTCGAATCATCCGGGGCTGGAGCGAACGGCACTGCACGACCTTTTATACTAGGAATAAAAGGACTCCAATCAGGATAGCTAGTCTTAGGCAAATCAACTCGCGTTTGCTTGTACAATTTAGGATTCCTGCGCAAAATAAACGGACGCTTTAAATCCGGTTGATTCTTTCCTTTTCCAACGAAATATCCGCTATTTAAAAGCTCATCGAACTTAGCGCCAACAGGCACAACCACCATAAAATCTTGCATAACGTAGTAGTATCCAACGCCATAACCAGGATCCTTTTCAATATCATCGTCTCCATTTGTGCCATCCATAACTGTTTCGGCATCAATATACTTGCCATTTACACATGCTGACCTGTCGTCAGCATTATGCTTAATATGTCCGTCACAGAACGATGAATCCCTTCCAGCATACAATTCAACTGCGCCTGTATCTCCAGAAATAAGATTGTTCTTCATATATTTTGTATTTTCAATATTTTTATCATATATAGCATAATCAGTAGGATCTTGGCCCCACACACTCATATAAAGAACATCTATATCGTTATAATCAGCAGTAGAGCCGCTTTTGTCAACTTCTTCCGTAATGACGCCGTTAATATATTTTTCTTCTGACCCAAGGAATGAATACGGCAACAGTTTTATGCAATTACCACTCTTCGTGCACCACTTGCCAACAAAAGAGCCTGCTCGAGTTACAAGATAAGCCGTTTTATCGCCGAAATCCGTCGGCTCACTAACAACATCCTTAGCTTTGGAAGCGTCAACTCCATAGTAAAGTGTTACTGAACTTGGATTTCCCTGAGTGCCCAAAGGTGGGTAAGCACCAACGATTTTGCCGAAATATTTTGCAGAAGAAAACTTCGGGCGAAGATCCACGCTGAAAGGGTTGGAAGATAGCATATCCTTGGCTTTGTCTTTATCCACACCAAACACGTCAACTGGCACGCCGTCAGTGTTTTCGCCAACTGCGATATGTATTACGCCGTCTTTACCAACAGCGTTTCCAGGCATTGGGCTAGACGCAACTATCTTGTCAGTAGACTTTTCGCTTACAGGCACGTGGTGAAGCTTCACAGGTACACCCATTGACTTCACAATTTTTTCGGCTTTTTCTAAACTTGCACCGACAACGCCTTTCGCTGGAACGCCAGGACCTTTAGATCTTAAAATCTTAACAACCTTGCTAGTAGACTCCTGTGAACCAGACTTAACATTCACATATCGAAGGAAGTTTCCCTGTTTCTCAGAACTAAACTCGTCTATAACTTCCGTGCGGAAACCTTTATCATTCAAAGCTTTTTCAACACTATTTGCAGACTCTCCAAGTTTTGCACTAGGAATTGTTGCGGAATTTTTAAGGTAATACCATACTGCTCCAGCTAATACAAGTGCAATTGTTAGCACTATGCTGGTAATGATGATTGCAATTTTTCTTCTACTATTATTTGACTTATTGTTAGTTTTTTGATCTTCAACGGTTTTATTTTGTTGGAGTAGTTGTAATTGAGAAGATTGTTGCTCAGATTGTGTTGGTTGTGTTGGTTGTGTTGGTTGTGTTGGTTGAGTAGGCTGTGCTTCTTGAGATTGTTTAGTATATGTATAACCTTCAACAGGAGCTCCACACAAACCGCAGAACTTGTCTCCTGTATTAATTCTGTTTCCACAATTCTCGCAAAACATGTTCAACCTTCTTACAATCTTTACAGAATTTCTACTCTTTCTGATAATAAATATCTATTTATATATTACATTCGAATTAAATAATTTTGCTATCAATAGAAATGTCGATTTCACCAAATGATTTGGTTTTTTCGACAGTTTCGTCCTTAATTCTGTTTATTTCATCAGACGGTTTGGTGTTTTCGACAATTCCGCCTCACATTTTGTCGATTTCATCAAATGATTTGGTGTTTTTGACAGTTTCGTCCTTAATTCTGTTTATTTCACCAGACGATTTGGTGAAATAAACAAAATAAATACCCTATATCCACATTGCAAAAAATTTATTGCTCCTGCGTTACTTTAAAAATAATCTTAATTTCATGAACAGAACAAAGTTAAATCTAATTGCAGAAAATGCAGAAAAAGAAAAGCGTTGTATATATGCGACAGATGTAAATCAGCATCAATCGCTGATTAGGCAGGTGAAAGCGGGTACGTTTGTGCGAACTTTTCGTAATCTTTATGCTCGAAAAGATTATTGGGAAAAACTTTACTTGCATGAAAAGATACGACATATAGCTATTCCACTTATGGAACGTCATTCAAATTGGAAATTCACTGCTTCCACTGCAGCTGCGCTTATTGGATATCAGGTTGTAGAAAATTATGATGATCCTGATTATGTGCATAAAAAAGGGAATGTATCGTATCCTGCTACGCAGATTTATATTAGTTGCGGAAGCTATAAATCTAATACAGATAATCCATGTTTGAACAGAATTCATGCTACTGGCAATGAGCAAGATGGCACAAGTGATGATGTTCGCATTGTGACTTATGACGGTAGTACAAACAGGCATAATGGAACAATGAGCGCAATTGGCAAAACTAGTGCTGGAAATGGTAGACGTGCAGGAAAGTTAATAAAGCTTCCGCATTTTAGCGACAACATTAGTGATGATATAAAAAGCCATATTGTAGATAAAAGCACAATGCTATTTGACGCGTCTATAACAAAGCCATTTAGATCTGCTTTAGCAATTTTCGATTCAGCAGCAAAAGACAATGTGAATTTTGCTAAGGTTATTGAAATTTGCCGAAGAAGATGTGAAAATGCTAAAGCTTGTAAAAGCAGTAATCATATTACGGATTTTTCTTATGATATTGAGGATTTTGGGGAAACCTATAACGAATATGATGAATCATCTGGAAAGTGCTACGGTACAAATTATTCCGGTCAATTAGGCTATATGCAAAATCGCGTAACGGCAAATTCTCAACTTTCGTTTGAGAATGTATTTGGAAGTAACATACAAGATAATTTGACTCAATTACGAAAACTATGTTACTTCGCAAATGGTTTAAGTGAAAACGGAGGCGAATCATTCGCGCGCGGCACAATGATTACTCTTGGTTTTATGGTTCCTAAACTGCAGCACGAGTTTGTGTTACAAAGTTACGGTATTAAATATAGGTCTGATTTTCTTTGGAAACTTCCTAATGATGATTTAATTATTGGAGAGCTTGATGGATATAGCAAATATTACATTGATGAATTTGATAATAATCATGCAAATATTGATATATAACAACCAGATGCTACGAAATTCATATAATCAAAGCGTTATTAATCATAATATTGACAAACAGGCGGAGCGTGAGGCGCTTCTTATGAAAGAGTGTGGAGTAAGTAAAATAGTTCGTTTTAATTTTTCGGAAGTTATTGATTATAAAAAGTTGGAAAAGAAGCTTACTGCTGCTGGAGTGCCAAGAATTATGAGGATGTGAATGTGAATATGTCGATTTCACCAAATGATTATGTGTTTTCGACATTTTCGTCCGGTATTTTGTTGATTTCACCAGATGGTTTGGTGTTTTTGACAGTTTCGCCTCACTTTTTGTCGATTTCACCAGATGGTTTGGTGTTTTCGACAGTTTTGCCTTGCGTTTTGTTTATTTCATCAGATGGTTTGGTGTTTTCGACAGTTTCGTCTTGCGGAAAGCAAACGAAAGTTATGTGCGTAATACCGCTAGCCGCAGGTTTGCGATAAGCTAGATAGCATGGTTGGAATGATTGTGAAAGAAGACATTGAGCGCGTGCGCGCTGCGGCAGATTTGTACGATATCGTATCTGCATCAGTTACGCTTAAGCCTTCCGGAACCGGCACTTTTGTGGGACTTTGCCCATTCCATGATGAAAAAACGCCAAGTTTTAGTGTGCGACCGAGTTTGGGAGTGTGGCACTGCTTTGGCTGCGGTGTTGGCGGCGATGTGTTTAAGTACGTCGAGCAGAAAGAGAATATTGATTTTCGTGAAGCTGTTGAGTTTTTAGCAGACCGGTACCATATTGAAATGCATTATGAAAAATCGCAATCAAGCGATTCTAAAGGTAATGCTGGTTCTAAACGTGCAAGACTTTTAGAAGCTAATGAGGAAGCTCAAAAGTTTTTTGTGTCACAACTTAATACATCTGAAGCAGCTCCTGCGCGAAATCTTCTTGCCGGCCGTAATTTCACTGAGCAGCAAAGTGAGCGTTTTTCTTGCGGTTACGCACCTAAAGGTTGGGATAATTTAGTTAGATATTTATCTAATAAAGGTTTTACTCGTCAAGAGCTGTTAGACGCTGGCTTGGCTAGACTCGGTCAGCGAGGAATATACGACTACTTCCGTGGGCGTTTAACTTGGCCTATACGCGATTCTACTGGCCGCACGCTTGGTTTTGGTGCTCGTAAACTTTACGAAGATGATTCTATAAGCGCAAAGTATATTAATACTCCAGACACTGCATTGTATCGTAAAACGCAAGTTTTGTACGGCATTGATTTAGCTAAAGCAAATATTGTTAAAAAACGACAGGTAGTAATTGTTGAAGGCTACACGGATGTAATGGCATGCCATTTAGCTGGTATCGATACTGCTGTTGCAACATGTGGTACAGCTTTTGGCGTAGAGCATGCGAAGATCATACGTAGACTTATTGCAGATGATTCTTTAGGTGGAATTCAGCTTATTGGCCCTCTAAAAGTGAACGGGCAGTCAGTTAGTTCTAGAATTGTGTTCACTTTCGACGGTGATGCTGCAGGACAGAAAGCTGCGTTACACGCTTTTGGTTTAGATTCAGCATTTTTGACGCAGACTTTCGTCGCTGTAGCAGATAATAATCTTGATCCTTGCGATTTGCGTATTCAGCGAGGCGACGAAGCTGTGCGATCGCTTGTTGCGCATGCAAGTCCACTATACGATTTCGTTATTGATACGGTAATTAACCGTTTTGACACATCCTTAACTACCGGTCAAATGGGTGCGGCTAAAGCAGCAGCTCCACTTATAGCGCAGATACGCGATCGTTCACTTCTTGATTTATATACTCGAAAAGCGGTTCGTCTGATTGGTGTTGATTTGGCTGTTATGCGTCGTGAGGTTGAAACTGCTAGGCGACGTTTGAGAGTAATAGACGACGATGCTTACACTCAAAAATATAATATTCCTCAAAGTTTAGGAGTACGGCAGGTATTAGATTCACGTTCTAGCGGTTCTAATCTTTCGCGTATTGCTGCAGCGCGTAGCGCGGCTTTAAATCAGAGTTATTACCGAGTTGACGATACTGTATTTATGTGCGAGCAGCAGTTTATGGCGTTACTTTTGCAAGTGCCTCTTGCTTTTGATGAGAAGCTTTTTGCGCAACTTACTTTGAATAATTTTATGACTCCGGTATTTCGTACTCTATTTCAGGCTTTTGTTGCTGCTGGAGGTTTGCCAACAGGTAACGTTACGCAAGGATTATGGCTGCATATTATGACTAAGTCTGCGGGTCCTTTACTTGAGCCTGTAATTACTGAGCTTTCTGTTATGCCTTTGCCACTTCAATCTACTTATAGTTCTTCAGTTGATGAAAATTCTCAGCAGAATCAGCAATCTTCATCTGGTTCTCCTTCGGATTTTTTGCGCGTTGCTACTTCGGCTGAAAGTAAGTATGCTAATGAGCTGCTTATTCGATTACTTGATGTTGGTTATATGCGTCGCATTGGTGCAGCTCGCGCTCGCATGGCTAAGCTTCCTGATGGTCAGGAAAAGATTGCATTGCTTGGGCAGATTACTTCAATGGAAACTGCTAGAAAAGATTTACAGTCGCAAATTATGTA
Organism: Gardnerella sp. C0684A1; assembly: GCF_055326835.1. Lineage (NCBI taxonomy): Bacteria > Bacillati > Actinomycetota > Actinomycetes > Bifidobacteriales > Bifidobacteriaceae > Gardnerella > Gardnerella sp. C0684A1. The sequence continues at coordinate 13,433 of NZ_JBLTSX010000004.1, forward strand.
AATTAGAAATATAAAACGTACTTAACACTGATTAGTTCGGTGTTAAGTACGTTTTCTAGTTTATTTTCTATTTATTACGGAATCGTTTTATTTAGTTACTAAAATCAATATCGCCAAGCTTTTCAATAAGCTTCATATTTTCGCTGTAATCAACTGGGCAAGAAATTACGTCAACGCCGCTTTCCTGTTCCAAAGCTTCACGCAGCATATTGTACAAGTCTTCCGGCTTTTTAACTACGTGACCTCGCGCACCAAAACTTTCAGCCAATTTTGGCACATCCGGATTATGAAAATCAACGTACTCATGTTCGCCTGCGTGAAGTTCCATTTTCCACTTAATTAAGCCGTAAGCGTTATCTTCCCAAACAAGCACCACCATGCGGCTTCCAACGCGAACAGCAGTTTCTATTTCTTGCACATTCATCATGAAGCTTCCATCGCCCATAACAGCCAAAATTGGTTTCGTGTTAATTTTGCCGCAATCGTTACGAATAAACGAAGCACCAACAGCGCCAGGAAGTGTCCAAGCCATAGTTGAAAGACTGTTGTCGATTATGCAAGTATTCGGATGCATAGTTGGATACAAGCGTGCCATCCACATTTTCAAAGCACCTGTATCTACCAGTACTTTCGTGCCTTCAGGAACAGCGCGACGAATATCGTATACTACGCGCTGTGGTTTCATTGGCATGCTTTCATCGTTTTCGCAAGAATGTAGTTCTTCTGTAAGTAGCTGTCGAATACGCGGGTGGCTTACGTCGAAAGTAATGTTGCGTGTTTTTAATACTGAAGTAAGAGTTTTAAGCGTTTGGCCAATATTTGCCATAATGTTCAGCGCAGTAGGGTAGTGCGCATCAGTATCTTCCACGAAAGTATTGATGTGAATAATGGTTTTATCAATATTCGGGTTGATTTTCTTAGGATCAAACTGCTGAATCGAAAAACCTACGGCAATAATTAAATCAGCAGTGTCAAAAGCGAAGTTTTCGTAGTCGCGATGCATAAAACCAACGACGCCAAGTGCATTCGGATGATTATCTGGGAAAACGCCTTTACCTTCGAAAGTAGTTGCAACAGGTACATTAAGCTGCTCAGCAAACTCGAGAAGCTGATTTTCCGCGTGCGAGCGTGCAACGCCATTTCCTGCCAAAATAATAGGCTGCTTTGCTTTACTAATGATTTGAGCGGCTTCGTCAATAATGTCTGGTGCTGGCATGATGTGAAGCGGATGCGGAAGTGGAAGAGGCTTTGCGTCGTCAGGCGCTGGCATTTCGCTAATATCTTCCGGAATAACAAGGCAGGTAGCTCCTGGACGGTTGCGTCCTGCAATAGAGAATGCTTTTCGAACCATTTCTGGCGCAGAAGCTGGAGCAAGCATCATAGAAGACCATTGTGTAATCGGCTGGAATAGTGCAACCAAATCTATAATCTGGTGAGATTCCTTATAAAGTCTAGAAACGTTACCTTGCGCGCAAATCGCAACAAGTGGGGTAGTGCTTGCGTTTGCTTGAGCTACAGGAAGCGTAAGATTTAGCGCTCCTGGGCCAAGAGTTGCCAAGCATACGCCCGGCTTTCCGGTAATGTGAGCGTAAGTTGCGGCCATAAAACCGGCGCCTTGTTCGTGGCGAGTGAGTACAAAACTAATTCGACCGTCGCGCTCAATCGCTTCAAGAAGTGGAATATTTTCCTCGCCTGGAATGCCAAATACTACTTCTACGCCTTCATTTACTAAACATTCGACTATTAAATCTGCTGTATTGCGTTTGTGATTTTTACGTAGATGCATCTGTCGTTCAAGTTTTTGTTTAAGCTTCTGGTCTTCAGTTTCTTTTATTTCTGCCATAATCCGCTTCTTGTTTAGACAACAAATTCTTTGCTCTATATGATATACATATTTTTGTCTTTTGTAACAATTAAGTCTATGCGCGTGTCATAAAAAAGGGCGGATTTTTGTGTTGCGTATTTGCGGCTAAATCTAGCCCTTAATACTTCCTAATACCTTGCTATTTCAACGATTTTGTCGGGAGTTGTAAATGTTAAGGGAATGGGTTTCTAGTATAATAGAACGAGTCATATTTGCTGTTTACGGAGGAATGATGAGGCGCTGGCTGCTGAATCTCGTCAAGTGTGAAACTATCCTTATCGTGGCAGCTATTTTAGCGGTTATTTCTTGTTTTCTTGTACCACCAGATCCACAATATTTTGGCTACATTCACGTTAATACTATTTTGCAATTAGTTTGCCTTATGATGGTTGTCTGCGGTTTTCAGCGTATTGGCGTATTTCGTGCTATTGGTGCCAGATTGTTGCGAAGAGTGCATACTGAGCGCGGCTTGGTTTTGATATTAATTTCGCTAACGTTTTTCTCATCTATGTGGATTACTAACGATGTGGCGTTAGTTACGTTTGTGCCGTTTGCTTTATCTGTGCTGGTTATGGCTAATGCTGAGAAGCATGCGATTCTTGTTATAACCCTTATGACTATTGGTGCGAATGTTGGCAGTATGTTAACGCCTATTGGTAATGCGCATAATTTGTATTTGAAGGCGTTGACTCACATGTCTACCCAAGATTTTTTGGCTATTATGGCGCCTTACACTGTTACAGCTGCATTGCTTATGGTTGCGTTTGCTTTTGTTTTCTTCAAATCAGATCGTGTTGATCAGTTTGAAGGATTGCATGGCGAAGATATTGAGCAGAGTGTTCTTGCTCCTTCTCATGGTCGTCCGCAGCCTGATGAGATTCGTATCATGGGTTATGGTATGAGTTTCACTCGTTGGCGAGTTGCGGTTTATAGTGCTCTATTTGTTGTGTGTTTACTTGGTGTAAGTGGTTTGATTCCTGATTGGGCAATGTTGCTTATTATGGTTCTAGCCTTTTTCTTGTGTGATCGACACGTTTTTCGAGTGCTTGATTGGGCATTGCCTCTTACGTTTATTATGTTCTTTATTTTTATTGGCAATATGCGTCGCGTACCAGGTTTCAGCGATCTTGCTCAAATGTGGGTTGGTACGCATCCTATGGAAGTTTCGATTGCTTCAAGTCAATTTATTAGCAATGTTCCGACTACAATTCTTCTTTCTGGTTTCTGTAATCAGTGGAAGCTTCTTATTATTGGCACAAATCTTGGTGGCATGGGTACTTTGATTGCTTCCATGGCTTCTCTAATATCGTATAAGTGTCTTACTCATGATTATCCGAATCATAAGGGTAGATATCTTCTCACGTATACTATTGTGAATCTGTTCTTCCTTATGGTTCTTATGACTCTCGCTTGGGTTATTGAATAAGTGTAAGTTTATTTTTAAAATCTTCTTTTGAAGGCGTGTTTATATTAAGTTTTTGCTATAATTGCAGTTTGCGCCTCTGTAGCTCAAAGGATAGAGCAACGGCCTTCTAATCCGTTGGTTGCGCGTTCGAGTCGCGTCGGGGGCACTAAAAAAGCCCGGAATTTCAACAATTTCGGGCTTATTTTTTATTATTATTTTATTACTGTTTTTTACTATTATTTATTACGCATTTTGGCATGATTCACATAAGCCAAAAACTTCCAGCGTGTGATCAACTACAGTATATCCGTGAGATTCAGCCACTTTATGAATCCAACCTTCGTCGTCAGGTGGCTCAATATCAACAGTTTTACCACATTTTTCACAAACTAAATGATGGTGATGAGTGTTCTCGTCACAAATGCGAAATAGCTGCTGTCCGTTAAAACGCACTGTATCAACGTCGCCACTTTGCGTAAGTGCGTTAAGTTGTCGGTACACGGTAGCTAAACCGATAATTTCGCCATCTCCTGCGAGTAGTCTGTGCAAGTCTTGTGCAGAAATAAAATTACGAGACTCACGCAGATAACCTAGTACCGTATCTTTTTGCTTAGTGTGTCTTCGTACTGGATTACTGGCCATCTTGAGTCCTTTCAAATGCTTTACTCTTATTTAAGTTTAGTACTTGTTTGAGCTTTGAGACTAGTTCAAAACCGAATTCTACATGAATTATACAATTCAAAATCAATCGTCGTAATGCGTTCTACTTCTTATTATCATCTTGCATGCGATAGACCCTAACGTATCGCGAATAATACGTTAGGGTCTATTACACGTTCTTCGAGCTGTAAGATATTTTATTAAATGTAACTTAATCTAATTCATCATCCCAGCAACCAGTAGCGTCTAACTCTGCGGCAGCTTTTATAGGATCGTCGCACAGAACCGTAATATGCCCCATCTTTCGGTTTTTGCGCACTTCAGCTTTACCATAATCATGAATATGCCATTCAGGATGATCGAGAAGCATAGAGCGCACAGGAGCTACGTGTTGACCTAGTACGTTTACCATAACCGCAGGGGATAGAAGTCGTGGTTTTTGCAAAGGCCATCCTACGATTCCTCGAATATGAGCCTCAAACTGATCAATATCGCAAGCTTCTATCGTGTAATGCCCAGAATTATGCGGTCTAGGAGCAAGCTCATTTACTATTACGTGATTGTCGTGCGTAACAAAAAGCTCAATTCCTAAGGTTCCTGCTAATTTAAAGCCATTTGCGATTCTCATAGCTAATTCGTGAGCTTCTTTATCTACCTGCGGATCTACATCTGCAGGAACAAGAGTCATGTGCAAAATACTGTTATGATGCACGTTTTTAGCAAGAGGATAAGTAACGTAGTCTTTTCCGTTTCCTGAAACAATTATTGAAGCTTCAAAAGCAAAATCGACGAAGCCTTCAAGAATGGAAGGAGGGAACTTTCCGCCACGATCTGCGCGATGATGAATATTCGCAACATCTTCTTCTGTGCGCAAAACGTCCTGTCCGTGGCCATCGTATCCGCCTCGGCGAGTTTTTAAAATCGCAGGCAAACCGATTTCGTTAATAGCAGCGTCTAATTCGTCAAGATTATTGACTTCACGCCATGGAGCAGTTTGAGTGCCATGCTTGTTAATAAACTGCTTTTCGAACACGCGATCTTGTGTTACTCGAAGCAAATCAGTTCCTTGCGGAATGGCAGTTAGATGACGAACTTTATCGAGTGCATCAGCGTTAACGTTTTCGAACTCGTATGTTAGTACATCGCAACGTTCTGCAAGTTCTCGTAATCCTTCAGGATCATCATAGTTTGCTTCAACCTGCAAGTCTGCAACCTGAAATACAGGGCAGTCTAATGTAGGATCTAACACTCCGATTCTAAATCCCATGTGTCTGGCTGCAATAGCCATCATACGACCTAGTTGACCGCCGCCAATAATTCCTATTGTTGCGCCTGGCATTAATCTTTCTACGGCACCATTAGTAACTTCAGATAAGCTCGGCATTAGATTCCTCGACTTTCGCCTTTAATGATTCGCGATACTGGTCGAGTTCTTTAGCCAGACGCTCATCTGTTATACTTAGTATGCTCACTGCAAGAAGACCAGCATTAGTTGCGCCAGAATTACCTATTGCTGTTGTTGCAACAGGTATTCCACCTGGCATTTGAACAATAGAAAGTAACGAATCTAATCCCGATAATGCGTGAGAACGCACAGGAACACCAACAACTGGTAGTGTTGTTTGTGCTGCAATCATGCCTGGTAAATGCGCAGCTCCTCCAGCTCCAGCAATAATCACACGGAAACCAGCAGAGCGAGCGTTGTGAGCAAAATCTGCCATAAGTTCTGGTGTTCTATGTGCTGAAATTACTTGTTTCATATATGGGACATGGAATTTGTCGAGCATTTCGCAAGCGTGACGCATGGTTTCCCAGTCACTTGAAGATCCCATTACGACTGCGACGGTTGGCTTTATTTCTAACACGATGACCTCCCTGACGTGCAATAGTTACTTTACGCAGAAGTGAGGAGAAAACGCCGACAGAACGTGTTATCAGCACGTTAAATCAAACAAAATTTATGTTACATTTTCGTATATGCTGCGTTGCGCCGCAGATTATTTTTTATTACGCAGTGACTTTACCATTTCTAAAAGTTGTTTTGGTTTTGCTTCAGGAAGGTATGAACTAGTAACTGCTAATGATATTTGTGCGAGTTTAGCGGAATCAAGATAGCATACATACACTGGGCTTGCTTCAGGCTGGAACTTCTTTTTAAAGAAGTATAAAGATTTAAAGCCATAAGCAGGTTCTAGAATATCAGACATCATTGCAAGAGTGTGATTCATAATATTTGTTGATTTTTTACTTCCGCTTGTTAGCTCGTCCTCTTCGATTCCTGCTAGAGGAGCTGCAGATAGGCTCATAAATTCTACTGCCGAATCAGGATTGCTGATTCCTTCATCGCGTAAGCGTTCAGCCATTCTTGCTATAAGAAGTTCCATAATTCCGTTAGGACTGTCTGTACGATGTCTCATAAAATCAAGAGTCCAGCCAATTACCTTATTGTTACGGTACGTAGGCATCCAACTTGTTACTCCTAGTACTTTTCCGCTTTCGTCTATAGCGTATAAAATTTTCACACGATTATCGTGTAATTCATCTAATCCGCCTAGAGTAAATTTCATTTCAGGAAGTGCTTTTAATTCTGCCCACTCTTCAGAAATTTCGACGATTTGCTGCTGTACTTCATTAGGAGCTTCCTCGTACGTGCTAAGCACATCTATAATACCGTCGCGTTTTGCCTTATTAATAGCAGTTCTAATATCCTGCCATTTTCTACCCTTAGTTTGCCACTGATTAGGGTATACGAGCATGTCTGTGCCAATTTTAAGAGATGTAAAACCTAATTCTTCTAGCGCTTCGCGTTGTTTTTCGTGCACTGCGTAAAATACAGGTGACCATGAGTTCTTTTCGCAAAGTTGTATAAAGCCGTTAAAATCCTGCTTATACTCTTTCTCATCTCCAAAAGGTCCTGTAAGAGTTAAAGCAATATCGTATTTTAATCTGTACGCTATAGCGGATTTTCCTGTATGAGAGAACCAGTAGTGGTTTCCTGGCCATGTAGTCATGAAACTCATTGTGTTTCCGCCAATTTCCACTAGTTCGCTAGCTTTGATCCTATCGTTTTCGTTGGTAACAAGCTTAATTCTGAACCATGTGAAGCATACTACGAATAGTACGAGCCAAAACACTACGCCAACGCCTTGTGTTACGAAAGATGCTAGAGGTGTTCTAGGTATAAGCATAGCGTTTGAACGATTTCCGAATCCCATCGGCATCCATCGTCCTGGCAAATCTCTAAGCAAATGGTACAAGTCAGCAGAAGGTAGGAAGCTTCCTGGAGTCATTAATCCGAAGAAAACGTAACTTGCTCCAGTAGCGCATAGGGTGATAATAATAACAGCAAAACCTATGCCTACGCTCACAATCTTCGTATCGTTTGAAAAATGACGTATATGAATAGCAAGCAATATTGCTATCAAAAGCGGAGGAAGTGCCGTAAGCATAAACGCTACTGCTACAGCGTTTCTTTGATGTATTATAGAGCTTTGTTTCGTAGCAATAATAGGCAAAAACATAAAGTACATTGTGGCGTACAAGGCTGTAATAGCGTTAAAAATTATGGCTGTCCAAGCGGCTAATCGTCTACCTTTCAGAAGACCCCATGCTATTAGCATAAGAGTTAGCATAGGAAGCATAATTCTAATCCATAATCCACCAATAGCTACATGTTGTAAACCTGAGTGGATAAGGCAGCTTGCAGAACTGTGGTTGGTCATGCATCTTGCAAGCCAGGTTTTAGTGCCCATTTGAGGCGACATAAAAAGACCTAAAGTTGTTAAAATTCCTGCATGAGATCTGGAAGATAAAGCAAAAATTGGTCCTGAAGCCATTACTAATTGCGTTACAGAAAAAAGTCTGCGTATCTCGTAATCGGTTCCTTCCCACCAATTAACATTCTTATTGGCAGACTTATTTTTTTGCATAAGATTTCCAATAACATGTCCCGTAAGAGCCGCAAAAATAGTGCAATAATCGCCAGGATTTCCACTATAAAGCAGCATTGCAGATGTTATTGCGTATCCCAAAACCAGCATTCTACGATGCCAAAGAATAGACTCATACGTTGCTGCAGCCATAAAAGCGCCTATAAAAAGCGTAAAAGGCGAAAGTCGTATAGGAATACGTGTAATCCAATGCATATTACTTATGATGATAGAAAGATTTCCTATAACCATAAGGCCAATTAGCATACCTACTAGTGTGCTGGTAATAGAAACCAGCAGCATTCGAAGCTTTCCCATTTTTGTTTCTGCTAATCCAACTAGTAGGATAGCGAGAATTACGTTTACTAAAAGAGAAGGAACACTGTTTACGAAGAATAGTGTGTGACAAAGTTTTACGAGAAGCGTGCCAATATTTCCGTGGCCGAAGAATAATGTAGGGCCTTGAGTAGGTTTGTGTCGTGCGAAAAATTGCGAAAGTGTAGCGTTTGCTCCATATTTGTAAAAATGTAAAACAGTAACAACAACCCAATTTATGAAATTAACTGCTATAAGAGCAATAGCTACAGCTACAGCGCATGAACGTTGTTTCAACCATTCATAAATATCTTTAGCGAGAATTACTACGTGCTGAGTTTTATTATTAGCTGAATTTAGCCTAGCATGTGAGTTTAGTTTTTCACCTGATCTTAGATTATGGCTTTCGCCACTGTTTTCTGAGAACGCTATGCCAGTTGCGCTATTCGCTTCTTTAGAATCGTTCGCGTAGTTTTGATTTTCGTTGCTTTTTAAAGATTTATGATTATCAAAGAAAAATAGTGACATTGTTGCTCTCATTTCCCTTTAATATCGTTGAGTATTTTTACATCAGCATAAGAATTAAGTTCTGCAGTAGTGTCTGAAATTCCAGCTTGTTTACAGAACTGATCAATAACAACATGCAATCCTGCTTGCACAGTATGCCAGTCGTGTCCTGATTTTTGAGCAAGCATTGTGATTACACGCATTCCGCTTTTATGAGCAGTTATAGAAATAGTTGATTGATTCGACTGAGATTTTGGATCCCACAATCCGGCAATAGCATAATAGTTTTGTTTAAGAGGAGCGTTTTTTCTCATAATCTTTTCAGGAATATGGCTTTCGTAATCTTTTTTATTACCGTTGAAGTATCTACTAATAGTTTGATTTTCGTCTTTCCAAGTAGGTTCTATTTCGCCGCCAGCAGAATACATACTTGAGAAAATATCCGGGTGTGCAGGAACAAGTTGCGTAGCGCAAGTGCCGCCTTGCGAGAAGCCACCCATAAGCCAAAGCTTAGGGTCTTCGCTTACAGGAAGGTGCTTTTTAATCCAATTAGGCACATCTTTAGTGAGATAAGTTTCTGCTTTACCGAAAACAGGAGTGTCAGCACACAGAGAGTTATGAGAAGATGAACCGTTTTGATCTGGAGAAATCACTATAGGAGCAAGTCCTGAATGATTTTTTGCGTATTCGTTGAGCATGGATGCGATATTGCTTGCTGAGAAGAATCTTGTAGGACTACCAGGCTGTCCTGCTAGCATAACCATTACTGGAAGTTTAGGAGCGTGTTTACTTAAAGCTGCAGGAGGCAAATAAACATTAGCTGTTCTCGCTTTAAAGTTAGATTCTGTTGCTGGAATATGTACGGAACGCACTATGCCTTGATTGCGTACGTGAATTTTTCCACTTTTATAAAGTGCTTTCCATTGATCTATTGTCGTAGTTGGAGCGTTCTGCTCGCTTTCTCTTAAAGTAGGAAAACTACCCCAACCAAATAGTGAGCCTATAGTTGTGTATTCTCCATAAACCATATCTACGCAAAGCATTGTGCACAATATTGTCAAAAGTGATGCTAGAACACAAACTACAAGTCTTATACCCTTAGACATGAATGCTGTAGCAATTGCAAAACCCAGGAAAGCGAAACCTGCGGATATTGCGAAAATAACAAGCCAACCTAAACTTACGCCAAAAACTAAGAATACGTCTGAAATCAGCCAAGCTATTAATCCACCAACTATAAGACTTGCGAAGGCTGCTCCAAGCTGAATTGCAAGCGGAATCCAATACTTTCCGCGTTTTGATTTAGTAAAAACAAGAAAAGCTATTGCTATGCCAGTAATAGAAAAAAGTACTGTAGGAAACCAGCCATCCATCAAACTAATGTTTGCTAATTGCTTCATTCCGTTGCGTTCCTACACTTTCCGTTAAAACACACTTCTACTATTAGCTAGCGTTTGTTGCTATCTTTAATAGACTGCACATACAGTTTTACTATATGCACAATATTAAATCGCTGATTCTACGTCGGGTTTTCATTTTATTCACATCAAATTTTTGTGTGAATATCAAACACATTTAATCATAGATATTATGGACGATTATTTAATCAATCTAAGGTATGAATTTTGTGAAATTTAATAGTTTTAAGCAAAAATAAGCTTTATGTTTGTGTTTTATTATGCTATGACGATAGCAATTACTACAATTTATTACTATTAGCAAATTCGCATATACTTAATGAGCATGAGGATACTATGGATTCAACGGATTCAACACTGAAAGAGAAAGATTTAAAAGATTTATCCAGTGATGAAACCATTGATAAAGCTAGCGATAAAAATAGTAATAAAGTTGCTAGCAAAACTAGGAATGTTTTTGTTGCGCGCTGCTTTGAAGTATTAAAATCAATACATTTTACAGTTCCAGTGTGGGTTTATGCAGTCCTATTTGTTCTTATAGACGCTCTTATAGTTTTTGTTATACAGCTTGGCGTTAGGCGCAGCGGACGCGTTGGTATGACATCTTCAGCTGCAGGAAAATACTTCTACATTTTTACTAAAATGTGGAAGAATCTAAATTTTGTTTTCCTGCTTAATATGCTTATTGTTGCATGCATTTACGGTCTTATACTAATGATTATTAACAGGTTCTGGGTCACAAGCATGCTTATGTTTGCGCTCGCTGTTGTTATAGCGGTTATTGAGTATATGAAAGTTAATGTTCGTTACGAAACTGTACTTCCTGCTGATTTGAATTTTCTAAAAAGTAATACTGGCAATATTGCAACATTCCTTCCAGATAATGCTCCTACTGTTATTACTCAAGCTGTTTTGTGTATTTTTATTTCTTTGCTTATAACAGTGGCTTTGCATATGGTTGACAGTAGGCGAGGAAAAGTTTTTTATTTTAAAAATTGGCGTTACTGCATACTTAGCCGCATAGTTATTTCGATTATGCTTCTTTCTGGGCTTAGCTGGTATATTTCTGGAGTTGGTACCGTTGATTCTTCTGCGAATAAGTTTGCTAGATATTTTGGCGATTCTGCAGCAATGTGGGATTCTGTTTATGATGCGCAAAGAAACGGTGCGCTGGTAGCGTTTTTGCGACAGATTAATCCTAAGATTATGGATCAGCCTGCACAATACAGTCAGGAAACTATGGAGGCTGTTTATAAGCGTTACAAGCAAGAAGCTAAGGAGATTAATCGTCTTAGAACTGAAAGTATGAAAGACAATACTGTAGTTTATATACTTTCTGAATCTTTCTCCGATCCTTCAAGAGTTCCAGGTATTAGTGTTAATAAGAATCCTATTCCATTTATAACTGATGTTAAAAATCGTACAGATAGTGGTTTGATGCTATCTTCTGGTTACGGCGGTGGTACTGCGAATCTTGAGTATATGTCTCTTACTGGGTTAAGTATGGTGAACTTTGATTCATCTCTTACAAGCCCTTATCAGCAGCTTGTGCCGAATGCTTCTTGGACTCCTACTGTGAATAGATATTGGGGTGACAAATCTAATTCCGTGGCATTCCACCCGTATGAGCCGAGCATGTATTTGCGTTCTACTAACTATAAAAAGTTTGGTTTTAGTAAGTTTTATGCTTTGCAAGGACCGGACGTAATACAGCATAAGGATATGATTGATAAATCTCCATACGTTTCCGATGATTCTGCTTATACAAGTGCTTTAGATGAGATTTCTTCTGCTAAAAAATCTCAGTTTGTGCAAATTGTTACCATGCAAAATCACATGCCTTACCGTAATTGGTATGCGAATAATGATTTTAAAGTTCAGGCTTCTGAAGGAAGTCAAGATCTTGGTGACGATGAGACATCTTCTATAGAAACATATTCTAAAGGTATTAATTATACGGATCAGGCAACTAAAAAGTTTTTGGATGGTTTAGATAATCTTGATAAGCCTGTTACTGTAGTTTTCTACGGTGATCATTTGCCAGGAATTTATAGTACAGCAAGTGACGATGATAAGAATTCTCTTGCGCTTCACTTAACTGACTATTTTATTTGGTCTAATAAAAAGTCGCTTGAGATTAAAGATGAGTCTAAAAATAATGTAGAAGATAGTAAAGAAAATAAACAGAATAACCAGTACAAAACTGGTGTGTATTCTTCACCTAATTTCTTTATATCTCAAGTTGCAGAACACATGAACGCTAAAGTTTCTCCATACCTTGCGTTTTTGACTAGGCTTCACGAGAATATTAGCGCAATGGAGCCTCCTGTTGTTAATAGTATTCAGGGTTGGGATAGGATTCCTGCTGGACAGCCTATTTATTTAGACGGCAAAGGAAACCCTATGGCTGTAGCTGACATGGATAAGAAAACTCGTGATCTTTTGGAAGACTATCGTCTTATACAGTACGACATAACTTGCGGAAAGCACTATCTTAAGAATACTGATTTCTTAAATATACCTAGCTGATTTTAGTGCAGTGCGCGTTAAGTAAATAGTATGTGTAGAATTTAGTTTTGGCCTGCAACAATATTTTTATTGCAGGCCAAACGAGTATATAAAGATGAATAAGAGTAGATAAATAATTTAGTCTACTGCAAAGCTTTAGATGCGATATCGTGCCTAAAGAACATGTGCGGAAGATTAAGATTATCTAATATGCTATAAACGTTGTTTTGAGCGTCTTTTACGTCGTTTCCATGCACTTGTACAAGAGATACTCTGCCTGAAGAAGTAAGAAGTTTTCCGCTTTCGTCATCGCTTTTTACTCCTGCATAATACACGTGCTGACCTTTATTTTCGTCAACAGGAATTTGAGGAAGAGGAGTTCCAGTAACTAAAGTGCCAGGGTAGCCTTCGCTAGCAATGATCACACCGAGCGTAACACCGCTATTTTTCCAAGTAAAAGTTGGATTCTTATGCTGCAAAATATTCCATATAGCTGCACCAAAATCTGAAGTGAGGCGAGGAAGTACAACTTCTGTTTCTGGGTCTCCAAAACGAGCATTAAACTCAATAACTTTAGGACCTGTTGCTGTATCAATTAAGCCAGCATAAAGCACACCGGTAAAAGGCGTACCCTCTTTAGCTAATCCTTCAACAGTTGGACGAACAATTTCTTCGATAGCACGCTGAACTGTTTCGTCGCTAATTTGTGGCACAGGGCTATAAGCTCCCATGCCGCCAGTATTTGGTCCTTTGTCGCCGTCGTAAGCGCGCTTGTGATCTTGAGAAATAGGCATAACCCAAAAATCAGTTCCGCTTACGAAACTCATAAGTGAAAACTCTTGTCCTTGCAAAAATTCTTCAATAACAACTTTTGCTCCGGCTTGACCAAAACGATGATCGACGAAAATATCCTCCAAAGCATCAACTGCTGTTTGCTCATCCATAGCAACAGTAACGCCTTTTCCTGCAGCTAAACCGTCCGCTTTAATAACAATTGGAGCGCCGTGTTCAAGAACGTATGCGCGTGCCGGTTCTAAAGAATCAAAAGTGCGATAAGCGGCAGTTGGAACGTTGTGACGAGCCATAAGCTTTTTTGCGAAATCTTTAGAGCCTTCAATTTGAGCCGCAGCTTTGTTTGGGCCAAAAGCGGCAATTCCATGCGCTTCAAAATCGTCAACAATGCCATTCATAAGCGGAACTTCAGGACCAATGAACGCAAAGTCGTAGTTGTGCTCTTTTACGAAGTTAATAAGAGCTTCATGATCTGATTGACTTATATTTGCAGTTTGAATGCCATCTGCTGCAATACCAGGATTTCCAGGAGCAACAGTTACTTCATCAACGCTTTCTCCATTAAGCAGAGAGCGTGCAATAGCGTGTTCGCGAGCGCCAGAACCAACTACTAAAACTTTCATCTTTAATCCTTTATTGCTTTAAGATTTTGCTGTCTACTGTTTTGTGTTACTTACAACAACTCAACTGCAGCGTTTTCGCGCTTAGTCATTTTGCCAATAATATAAGCGGTTTCGTTATGCTCGTTTAATATTCGCATTGTGTCGTTTGCTTTGCTTCCGTCAACTGCCAAAACCATGCCAATGCCCATATTAAAAACGTTGAACATTTCAGCGTGAGCAACGTTTCCGGCTTTTTCAATAACGCCAAAAATAGGTGGAACGCTCCAGCTAGTGGTATCAATTTTTGCAGCCAAATCGTCAGCGTACATGCGTGGAACATTTTCAATAAATCCGCCGCCTGTAATATGAGCAACTCCCTTAATAAGATGCTCAGCAAAAAGTGGCTTCAAAGCTTTTACGTAGATTCGAGTAGGTTCAAGAAGAACTTCTCCAAGTGTCTTGCCATTAAGCTCATCCAACTTCGTATCTACGCTAAAACCTGCTTCTTCAAACAGGGCTTTGCGAACAAGAGAGAATCCGTTTGAATGAACTCCTGAAGAAGGAAGTCCTATAAGCACGTCTCCGGCTGTAATAGTGGAGCCGTCAACAATATTCGAACGTTCTGCAACGCCTACTGCAAAACCTGCAAGATCGTACTCATCTTCGTCGTACATTCCAGGCATTTCAGCAGTTTCACCACCAATTAAACCTGCTTCTGACTGTACGCAACCGTCTGCAACGCCTGAAACTACTTTTTCAAGTATTTCAGGATTGTTTTTTCCGCACGCAATGTAATCGAGGAAGAAAAGCGGTTCAGCACCTTGAGCTGCAATGTCGTTTACGCACATAGCAACGCAATCAATGCCAATAGTGTCATGCTTATTCATCATTTTTGCAATAATAAGCTTGGTTCCAACACCATCCGTTCCAGAAATTAGAACTGGTTCTTTATATCCAAGAGATGCTAAATCGAATAATCCGCCGAATCCGCCAATGCCACCTACAACACCAGGGCGATCAGTGCGTTTAACATGCGATTTTATGCGTCTAACTACTTCGTAACCTGCTTCTACGCTAACTCCAGCTTCATCGTATGCGTGTGGCATATCGTTTCCTTTCTGCGCTTTACTAAAGTATTTTTGCTGCCTTAAATTATTCCGTAATATATTTACTATGCTTAGAAATTTCTTGAATGTGTTTCCGTTCCTCTTCACTTAGTGAGGCAAGAAACTCTTCTCTGTAATCGTCTAAAGCAGTAGGGTAGTCGCCATTAAAATAAGCAACACACAAACCGCCATATGGAGCAGGTTTGTGTAAACCAATTGACTCAATCAAACCATCTAAAGATAGAAAAGCTAAAGAGTCAGCTTCGATATATTCGCGAATTTCTTCAACAGAATGTTTTGCTGCTATAAGCTCTTTAGTGGTTTGAATATCAATACCGTAGAAGCACGGGTATTTTAATTGTGGAGAAGATATGCGTACGTGAACTTCCTTAGCTCCAGCTTCTCGCAGAAGACGAACTATTCGGCGAGAAGTAGTGCCACGCACAATAGAATCGTCAATAACAATAACTCGTTTACCTTCAACAACTCCTCGCACTGCTGAAAGTTTCATACGAACTCCCTGCTCTCTTAGTGCTTGAGTTGGTTGTATAAAAGTGCGAGCAACGTACTGATTTTTAATTAATCCCATTTCGTTCGGTATGCCACTTTCTTCAGCATATCCGGAAGCTGCAGATAAGGAAGAATTTGGTACGCCAATTACCATATCTGCGTCAACTGGAGACTCTTTAGCTAAACGAGCACCCATACGTTTTCTTGCAAAATGAACATTTATGCCGTAAATATTAGAGTCTGGTCTAGCGAAGTAAATAAACTCCATAGAACATACTGCGTGCTGTATTTTATCAGTGTAACGTTCAATAGTGTAACCATTGTCGTTTATTACTATAATTTCTCCAGGCTCAATATCTCTTATAAATTCAGCACTTACGATATCTAGAGCGCAAGTTTCTGAAGCAAGAACGTACGCTCCATTGCTCATCCTTCCTAAAGAAAGTGGGCGGAAACCGTTAGGGTCTGTAGCACCAATAAGCGCGTCTTGAGTTAGAAGAAGATAAGCAAAACCACCGTGAACAATATGCAAAGACTCTTTCAGCTTATCCATAAAGGTTGGTTGAGATGAGCGTCGGATAAGATGCATAAGTATTTCAGTATCTGAATTTGAATGGAAAATTGCTCCCTCGTCTTCTAGTTTGTTGCGAAGAGTAGTGCAATTAGTTAGGTTTCCATTGTGTGCTAGAGCTACGTCACCATCGTGGAATCTAAATAGGAATGGTTGTATGTTTTCTACGCTTCCAGAACCTGCAGTAGCGTATCTAACGTGACCAATTGCACGGTTTCCAGTAAGACGATCCATTACTTTTTCGTTACTAAAAACTTGTGTGAGTAATCCTAGTCCTCTGTAACCGTGAAGTGTTCCGTTATCGTTAGAAACAATTCCGGCACCCTCTTGGCCGCGATGCTGTAAAGCATGCAAACCAAAATACGTAAGTCGTGCAGCGTCTGAATGTCCCCACACGCCAAAAACGCCGCATTCTTCGTGGATGTCTTCAAGTTCCGCAGACATACAACCCCTTATCTCTAGTTATCTATCAATAAAATTTTAGTATAAAAATCAGGCAGTGAAATATTCGACACCAGCAGCAAACAGTGGTTGCGAAGTAAAATCTGGAATATTTTTGTACAAATCGCAGCCGGATCGTTCACAATGTCCCATTTTTCCTAGCACTCTTCCGTCAGGGCTGGTAATTCCTTCAACAGCCATAATCGAGCCGTTTGGATTTACTTTCAAATCCATGCTTGGAACTCCATTGCTATCAACATACTGAGTGGCAATTTGGCCATTTTTGATCATATTTTCTAATACTTCAGGTTTAGCAATAAAACGACCTTCGCCGTGAGAAATAGCCACAGTGTGAATATCTCCAACTTTAGTATTTGCTAACCATGGTGAACTGTTTGAAGCAATTCTTGTTCTAACAATACGGCTTTGATGGCGACCAATCGTATTGTAAGTAAGAGTTGGGCAGTTCTCGTCAATTGGCACAATATCTCCAAACGGTACAAGTCCTAACTTAATAAGCGCTTGGAAACCGTTGCAAATGCCTAACATTAAGCCGTCGCGATTGTTTAGCAAATCTCTTACAGCTTCAGTAACTTCAGGATTTCTAAAGAATGCTGTAATAAACTTTGCAGAACCGTCAGGTTCGTCACCGCCAGAGAAGCCGCCAGGAATCATAACAATTTGACTTCTTTTAATTTCATCAACTAATTGTTTAGTTGATTCAGCAATATTCTTAGCATTCAAATTATTAATGATGAGCGTGTGAGCGTCTGCGCCAGCTTTTTCAAATGCAGCTTGCGTATCATACTCACAATTATTTCCTGGGAATACTGGAATAATTACTCGAGGGTGAGAAAGTTGCGTATGTGAATGTTTAGTAGTTGATGCTGAATTTTCTTTGTTATAAGACAAAGTTTGTACAACTTCGCCCTTCTCTCTGTAAGGGAATATGCTTTCTAAGCCTCTTTCCCAAACTTCTTGGATTTCAGCTAAATCAATACTCTCTCCAGTTGCGGAAGTAAGCACATAGTATTTACTTGTTTCGCCTACTGTGGAAATATCAACGCAATCATCAGATTCATCTAATTGCGTATTATTTTCAAGCTCAATGTAGAAACTACCGTAAGAAGGTTTAAATAGTTCTTCATCGGCAAAAGTATTGCACAAGTTAATTCCAATATGATTGCCGAGAGTCATCTTAAACAAGCTTTCTGCTCCTGCTCCATAACCTGGAGTTGATATAGCTAAAGCTTGCTTGTTTTTAGTAATATTTTCTACAATTTCAAGAACTTTCAGGAAACTTTCTTTTTCAGGAGTTATTCCGTCTTCCTTATATTTAGGCGAAATTCTAACTATCTTATGATCGGATCCCTTAAATTCAGGAGAAACTGCAAGTCGAGCATCGCCAGTAGAAACTGCGAATGAAATCAAAGTTGGTGGAACATCGAGATTTTCGAAACTTCCACTCATAGAATCCTTGCCGCCTATTGCGCCAACACCGAAATCAATTTGTGCACTTAAAGCTCCAAGAACAGCTGCAGTAGGCTTACCCCAACGTTCAGGAACATCTTTTGGTTTTCCAAAATACTCTTGCAAACTTAAGTAAGCTCGTTCTCTAGTAAAGCCGCTGGCAACAATCTTTGCTAAAGATTCCACAACAGCAACATAAGCACCAGTAAACTGATTCTTTTCCATAAGATACGGATTGAAACCCCAAGCCATTGCTGAAGCAGTGTGAGTTTTACCAAAAACTGGGAATTTAGCTACCATAGCTTGAGCAGGAGTAAGCTGACGTCTGCCGCCAAAAGGCATAAGAACAGTTGCTGCTCCAATCGTAGAGTCGAATCTTTCTGACAAACCTTTATTTGAAGCAATATTAATATCGCTTACTAGTTTGATCATTCTAGCGTTTAGAGATTTTTCTTCTCCGCAAAGCCAAGGCATGGAATAGTTTTCGCTATTTTCCACATGCAAGGCTTGCTGTTTTGCAGCTCCGTTAGATGCTAGGAAATCTCTACTTAAATCAACAATAGTGCTTCCTCGCCAAGTCATGCGCATGCGAGCTTCTTCTGTAACAGTAGCAATAATCTCTGCTTCAAGATTTTCTTCACGTGCGTACGATAAGAAAGTATCTGCATCTTCTGCAGCAATGTCAACGGCCATGCGTTCTTGAGATTCAGAAATTGCAAGTTCTGTTCCGTCAAGACCCTCATACTTTTTTGATACTTTATCGAGGTTTATTACTAGGCCGTCTGCGATTTCTCCTGTTGCAACAGAAACTCCGCCAGCACCAAAATCATTACAACGCTTAATAAGCTTGCAAGCGTCTTTTCTGCGGAAAAGTCGTTGCAGTTTACGCTCAATAGGTGCGTTACCTTTTTGAACTTCTGCGCCGCACTCTTCGATACTTTCTGTATCTTGAGCTTTAGAAGCTCCAGTAGCTCCTCCAATACCGTCGCGTCCAGTGCGACCGCCGAGAAGAATAATAACATCTCCAGGAGTTGGAGTTTCTCTACGCACGTGATCTGCTGGGGTAGCAGCTACAACTGCTCCAACTTCCATTCTTTTAGCAACATATCCAGGATGGTAAAGTTCATGCACTTCGCCAGTTGCTAAACCAATTTGATTTCCGTAAGAAGAGTATCCTGCAGCAGCAGAAGTTACTATTTTTCGCTGCGGAAGCTTACCTTCAAGCGTTTCGTTTACGGGAGTTCTTGGATCTGCAGCTCCCGTAACTCGCATAGCCTGGTAAACGTAAGATCTACCTGAAAGAGGATCTCTAATGCATCCTCCTATGCAAGTTGCAGCTCCACCGAAAGGTTCAATTTCTGTAGGATGATTGTGTGTCTCGTTTTTGAATAAGAATAGCCAATCTTCGTCGTGACCGTTTACGTCTACTTTAACTTTTACAGTGCAAGCATTAATTTCTTCAGACTCATCTAAGTTTTTAAGAATTCCTTGCGATTTCAAATACTTAGCACCTATAGTTGCCATGTCCATAAGGCAAATAGGTTTATTTTCGCGATGTAATTCTTTTCTTAAAGAAAGATACTTGTTAAAAGCTTCTTCTACAGCACTGTCATCAATAGTAATATTCGTAAGTTCTGTACCGAAAGTAGTGTGACGGCAGTGATCAGACCAGTACGTGTCTATAACGCGTATTTCCGTAATAGTAGGATCGCGCTGCTCTTTTTGGAAGTATTGCTGGCAGAATTTAATATCAGCAAAATCCATAGCTAAGCCGCGTTTGCAAATAAACTTTTGCAATTCAGCATCGTCTAAATTAATAAAACCATTTAATATCTCAACGTCAGCTGGCACTACTGATTCTGTTTGTAAAGTTTCTACAGTGTCGAGAGATGCTTCACGAGCTTCAACAGGGTTAATAATATAATGCTTTATTTTTTCAATACTGTTATTATCAAGATTGCCTTTTAGTGCAATAACCTTCGCACTTCTTACTCGTGGGCGCTCGCCTTGGCTAATAAGCTGAATGCATTCGCTTGCAGATTCTGCTCTTTGGTCAAATTGTCCTGGCAAAAATTCTATTGCAAAAACTTTTTCGTTTGTGTTAATTGGAAGATAATCATAAGTGTTGTCAACAGGAGGTTCACTTAAAACTGTTTTAACCGCTGTGTTGAATAAATCTTCACTTATACCTTCAACGTCGTAACGGTTTATAATGCGCACTGAATTTAGCGCATCCATTCCGAGATTCTCTTTTAAATCATGTAGAAGATGTTGTGCTTCTACGTCAAAACCAGTTCGCTTTTCCACATATACGCGAAATACCACGAGAAACCTGCCTTATTGGTTGATAAATGGTTCGTTGCGATGTTTAAGTTATAAGCTATTTTATTTTTATTTATTTTTAAGTTTTAATTTTTAATCTGCTAAGTTTGTTTATTTTGCGTCTCTTATAATGCGTGTGGCTCGTGCATTTTTAGCACGAGCCACAAAAACATTAATCTTTTACGCACTCTTCAGGTTTACGCACAGTAACGTCTAAACCTTCGCTGTTTGCGAGTGCTTCGAGTCTTTTATGAATTTCTTCGTAAGCAGGAATAATGTCGCCTAAATCGCGTCGGAAAAGATCTTTATCTAAGTGACTTACGCCTGCTTCAGCATTGCGCTTATCCCAAAGTCTGCAAGTATCTGGTGTTATTTCGTCAGCAAGCAGAATATTTCCTTCAGCGTCTACGCCTTCTTCAATCTTAAAATCAACGAGTTGCACGTCGATCTTGGAGAATATGTCAAGAAGAGCATTGTTTACAGCATGAGCCTGTCGGGTTATTTCCGCCATTTCTTCATCTGTTGCTAATCCTAAAGCCACAACACCTTCAGGATTAATAAAAGGATCGCCAAGTTCGTCAGATTTAACGCAGAACTCAAGTAGAGGCTTCTTTAATGGTGTGCCTTCTTTAACTGCGTAGCGCTTAGCAAATGAGCCGGCAGCAGTATTGCGCATAATGATTTCCAGTGGGAACATGCGCATACGTTTTACTAGCTGTTCGGTGTCAGAAATACGTCCGAGGAAGTGACTTTTTACGCCACGAGCCTCTAGTAGATGGAATAGTAGGGAAGTGATTCGGTTATTTAGGCTGCCTTTTCCGGCTATCTGAGCCTTCTTAAGGCCGTTACCAGCAGTGGCCTGATTCATGTATTCTACCCAAAGCACATTTGCATCATCGGTAGCATACAGTTTCTTCGCTTTGCCTTCATACAACTTGTCAAGTTTTTCCATTGACTTGCCTCTCTTATGCATCCATAGTTGTAGGCGTAAACCAACAATATTTGTAGGTTTACCTGACCTTGGCCAGCACGTTCAGACTAACAATTGTTACCTACAAATTTTCCTTTAGCGCGTACTGTAAATTATTGTTGCTTTTAACTCATATGCCTTAATTTTCAATGTATCTAAGCATTTGTTTGTGTAGTTTTTAGTGTTAAAGCAATGCGTGTCGCGTTTTCTCTAGCTTTACTAGAAGTAGATCCAGTTGCTAGCGCTACTGCCATTCTTCTGTGTCCGTGTACTTCTGGTTTGCTAAAAATTCTTAGATTAAGTCTGAAGTTTTCTTTTGAGTTTTCTTCATGGCTCTCTGCGCAATTGTCTGTACAATTGTCTGTACAATTTTCTGTGCATAGTGCGTTTTCTATATTTGTGAAGCCTACTGCACCATTTCCCTCGATAACTATTGCGTGACTTGCTGCAAATTCATTACTTTTTAGCGAAAGCTCAGTGTAATTTTCAGTAATTGGTACGCCTAAAATAGCCAGTACGTGTAGTGCAAACTCGCTGTAATGCTGCGAAATCATAGTTACCATACCAGTATCGTGAGGTCGCGGAGAAAGTTCGTTAAATAGTAGCGATCCATCTTTTAGTACAAATAGTTCAACACCATAAACACCCCAACCAGTTTCTCCTGCTTTTCGTGCAATATCAGTTAAACCTTCTACAGCACGCTTTGCAATATTCTTAGCTTGTGTGCGAATAGATTCTGGAATATTCGCAGGCTGCCATGATTCCCTATAGTCTCCATCCTGCTGGCGTTGGGCTATAGGTTCGCAAGTAGTAACACCTGCAGAAGAGCTAATAGTTAGTACAGTAAGCTCATAATCAAGCGGAGCTAAAGCTTCAACTATTACTCGAGAGCACTCATTTTCGTGACCTTTTGCTGCACGTCTTCCGTGCTGTGCTTCATTCCATGCTGCAAGTAAATTTTCTGGGCTATAAACTATCGATTGTCCGTGTCCAGAAGAGCTCATAACTGGTTTTACTACGCAAGGATAGTTTACTTCTTTAGCGCCAGTTTCAAGTTCTTCATAAGAAGAAGCAAAACGGTACGGTGTGGTAGGAAGACCTAAATCTTCGTGAGAAATAGTTCGAAGTCGTTCGCGATCCATTGCGATGGATGCAATGTCGGAGCTTGGAACAACTTGTATATTTAGTTCTTTTGCCGCGTAAGATAATACTTTTGTTGAAATTGCTTCCACTTCTGGAATTATTATATTTGGTTGAATTTCTTCGATTAGATTTTTTAATAATTCGGGATCTGCCATGTCTATTACGCGACTTTCGTGCGCAATTTGCATAGCTGGAGCGTTTTCGTAACTATCTGCTGCGCATACTCGCACACCTAATCGCATTAGTTCAATCGCAATTTCTTTACCAAGCTCACCTGAACCAAGTAGAAGTGCGGTTGTGTTACTGATGTTTTCAGTTACGCCAAAAATGCGATTATTTTGCTCAGAAAAACTCATATGTATATTGTTACATTTCCTATTGTCTAGTCAAAATCCATTAATCACGACGCGCCGAAGTGTGTTGTGCTAGCGTAAATCAAGAAAATCGTGTATAGTATTCCTCTGTTGTGTGATTCCGTTAAGGTCTTATGCACATGGTGGCTATAGCTCAGTTGGTAGAGCATCTGATTGTGGTTCAGAAGGTCGCGCGTTCAAGCCGCGTTAGCCACCCCACTTCTTTTTTACGGCTGTTTTGGCCGTTTTTTTTTTACTACTATTTGTGAATATCCTCGCGCATAAGAGTAGACTTATTAAGTTAGTAATGTAGACGTAAGTTTTGTGCTTATATTTTATTTTGCATAAGTTGCATAGAAGGAGCTTCTAATGGCAGGTAAGGAGTCATCTCGTGAGCCTCGCGAACCATTTTGGGAATCAGCGTTGCTGCTTGTGCCTAGAACGCTAGGTAAACTCGTGCGTTCACTTTTTGGTGTAGGTGAGTACGATGAGGCGTATAGGCGCGATGGACTTTGCTTTACAATGCTTGTTCTAGCACTGCTATTTTGTGCTTCCGAATGGTTTAGAGTAAGCGGATTTATTGGTTTAAGCTTGCACTTGTTTGCTTCAAGTCTTCTTGGTTTAATGAGCATAGTTTTACCTATCTGGTTATGTGCGGTGGCTGTACGACTTATGCGAAATAGTGGAGCCGGATCTGGTAATCCTCGTGTAATTAGTGGTTTTATACTACTTCTTTGGTCCGTTTGTTCCATTCTTGACGTTGTTGCTACGCCAAAGCATCACGGTTTTGATTTTGATTTAATTCGTAAAGCAGGAGGATTGCTTGGTTTTTCACTAGGCTCTCCTTTATCTTGGGGATTGTCTCGCATATTTGCGCTAGCTATATTTGTTCTTGTTGCGCTATTTTCTATTCTTCTTATACTGCGTTTGCACGTTACTGACATTTCTCATATGATCGGCTCTTTTGTAACTAAGCTTCGTGATAAGAATAAGAACGCTGAAAATGAAGATCAAAATAATACGACTGACAGTAAAGATGACACTTCTATAGAGTTCGCTGAAGGCGTTCCTGAGCATAACGATGAAGATGCTGAGGATGTGAGTGCTAAGAAATCTTATAAGGGTGTTTCTGGATTTGTGCAAGGCATATTCGCATCGCTGTTTTCTAGTAAGAAGAAGGAAAATAGTAAAGAATTATTAGATGAGTATGCCGGTGACGATGCGTTTTCTCATGCTGCTGCCATTCACGGTGAGACAAATGAGCAGCATGAAGGATCTGGTTTTGCTGAGCCAAGAACTGTAAGTAGTAGTTACGAAAATACAGAACCTGAAGATTCTAATAATCCTAATAATTCTAAACAAACTGGTCGTTCTGTGCGTTCTGGAGATCCTATTGCTAGAACCGCATCTTCTGTTCCAATGTCTATTGATGTCATGCCTAAAGCGCCTATGAGCACTTCTTCTTCAGCAGTAGACCCTTGGTCTCAAGTACCGGCTGAGCGTATGGATCAGTATAGAACTTCGCAAGAGTCACAAAACGAGCAAGTATCATCTGAAGTTTCGCCGATTTCTGAAGTTGATTCCAATATTGAGCCTTATCATCTTCCAGATTTGAACCTATTAGTTCATGGAAAGCCACATGTTGCGAGAACTCCAGCAAACGACAACGTTATTCGCGCATTAACTTCTACTTTTGAGCAATTTGACGTTGATGCCCACGTTATTGGATTCCTTAGAGGCCCATCTGTTACACAATACGAGGTTGAGCTTGGTCCTGGTGTAAAGGTCGAAAAAGTCACCAATTTGCAAAAAAATATTGCATACGCTGTAGCTAGTACGGATGTTCGTATTTTGTCGCCAATTCCAGGAAAATCTGCTATTGGTATTGAAATTCCAAACGTCGATCGCGAAATTGTGCATTTGGGAGACGTTCTGCGCTCGCAAAAAGCTATGAATGATCCTAATCCTATGCTTACAGGCGTTGGAAAAGATGTTGAGGGTCATTTCGTAACGGCTGCTCTCGATAAAATGCCGCATTTGCTTGTTGCTGGTGCTACTGGATCTGGTAAGTCGAGTTTTATTAACTCAATGCTTACTTCGATTATTATGAGGGCAACTCCTGAGCAGGTTCGAATGATTATGGTAGATCCTAAGCGTGTGGAGCTTTCTGCGTACGCTGGTATTCCGCATTTGCTTACGCCGATTATTACTGATCCTAAAAAGGCTGCGCAGGCTCTTGAGTGGGTTGTTAAAGAAATGGATGCTCGCTACGACGACTTGCAATTCTTTGGTTTCCGTCACGTTAAAGATTTCAACAAGGCTGTTCGTGAAGGAAAAGTTCATGCGCCGGCCGGTTCTGAAAGAAAAGTTGCTCCATATCCGTATTTGCTTGTGGTTGTAGACGAGATGGCTGATTTGATGATGGTTGCTAAGAACGATGTTGAAAGTTCTATTCAGCGTATTACTCAGCTTGCTCGAGCTGCAGGTGTGCATTTGGTTCTTGCTACTCAGCGTCCGTCTGTTGACGTTGTAACAGGTTTGATTAAAGCGAATATTCCTTCTCGATTGGCTTTTGCTACTTCTTCTGCAACTGATTCAAGGGTTATTCTCGATACTGTTGGAGCGGAAACTTTGATTGGTCAAGGTGACGCTTTGTTCCTTCCAATGGGTGCTGCAAAACCTCAGCGTGTGCAGGGATCGTGGGTTAGTGAATCTGAAATTCGTAAGGCTGTGGAGTATGTTCGCACTCAGCGCAAGCCGAAGTATCGTGAAGATATTGAACAAATGGCACAAAAAGCGGATGCTCAAGCTCAAAGCAAGCTTAAAACTAGCGATATTGGCGACGATATGGATGAGTTGCTTCAGGCTGCAGAGCTTGTTGTCGGTTCGCAGTTTGGTTCTACTTCAATGCTTCAGCGAAAGTTGCGCGTTGGATTTGCAAAAGCAGGTCGATTGATGGATTTGCTTGAATCTCGAGGAGTTGTTGGACCTTCTGAAGGTTCTAAAGCTCGCGAAGTTTTGGTTCAGCCGGAAGATTTGCCAAAAGTTTTGGCATTTATTAGAGGTGAGTCAGACTCTATATAATTTCTCTTTTTATATTGAGTTTTAGCTAACAAATTAATGGTATTTAATTATAAAATTAAGTATTTTCTACTTACCTGCTCAAAGTTTGCGCGTGTATAGAAGTTTTGAGTTTGAGATAGAATGAAGGTATGCGTATGAAGAAAAAAGGTAAATCGTCACTGTTTGATGGTTGGGATTGCGCTCCTAATATTGTGACGTATGCTCGTATTGTTCTTTCAATATTGTTCATTGGATTGTACTTGTATGCAGGTCCTTTGGGTGAAAAATCTGTTGGTGTGCGTTGGGCTGCGTTTGTAGTTTTTGTTGTTGCAGCAGCAACAGATAAGCTTGATGGATGGATGGCTCGTAAATACCATCAGGTTACTGAACTTGGCAAATTACTTGATCCTATTGCAGACAAGCTTCTTATGCTTGGTGCTTTGATTATTGCCGCTGTTTTTGAAGAGATTACTTGGTGGATTTCACTTCTGTTCGTTTTGCGAGAAGTTGCTATTACTATTATTCGCTTCTACGTTGTTCACAAAAACGGTAAGGTAATTGCGGCATCTTCTGCAGGAAAGTATAAGACTTTGACTCAGGCTATTGCTTTAGGCATGATTATTTTGCCGGTTTTGATTATTTGCATAAGAAGTGCAGATGCTGAATTGCCAAACTGGGTTGTTTCCTACTACGCAGTTGCCTACGGTTTGCTCGGTATTTCTTTGGGACTTGCATTGTATTCTGCAGCTATTTACGTGTATGAAGCTTTCTTTAAAAAGAATACTGCACGTTCTAAAGTTTCGTCTACTAATTCTGATTCAGAACAGTTAGAAGATAAGCCGGCTTCTCCTCGTAGGATTGTTACTACAAATCATAGTGAGTGAAATAATAGCCAGTATTTTAAGAATAGTGAGTAATTCTTGTGAATATGCCATCCACTAAGGCCGCTTGTTTGTTAAATAAGTGTGCAAACTGTGGGTGGCATATTGCTTTAGCGGAGTCTTTAACTGGAGGATTGCTTGCGGATGCTTTTGTGAGCATTCCAGGCGCTTCTAAAGTGCTATTAGGTTCTGCTGTAACGTATGATATTCATGCTAAAGCGAAGTTGCTTGGCGTGGATTTTGAGTTATTAAAAAGCGAAGGTGCTGTCCATCCGCAAGTAGCAATGCAGATGGCAAGTGGAACTGCAAAAATTTATCGCGGCAGTGGCTGGCAGTACGAGTCGGAAAAGAAAATTCCACTTGAATTGCAGGAAGAATCGTTCCCTGTAATAGGCTTATCTACTACGGGAGTTGCAGGACCTGGACCAGATGGATCTAAACCAGCAGGTTTAGTGTATGTAGGAATGTATGTTCCTAAAGTTTTAGTAGATACTTTTAATCGTAACGATTTTGTTAAATCTGTATCTAATATTCCTTGCGTTAAAAATGTGTATTTAGATTACAAGAGTGGAGCGTTGTGTTCTGCTTTTGAACTGCGATTTAATGGGAGTCGTAGTCAAGTTAGAGTTTCTACAGTTAATACGATTATTACGATTGCATATACTGCAATTGTGGAATTGAATGAATCAAAAAATATTAGTGCAAATTTGTCTGAATAATCAGGGGCTGTTTTGAAAGAGCGTGAATTTTGGGAACTTCTTGAGGAAGTTTTCGGTAGGGAATTTGGTCGCAGTATTGCGCGCGATCAGGGATTGCAGAAGCTCGATGGTATGAACGTGTATGAAGCTTTAGAAGCTGGCGTGGAACCTCGAGTTGTTTGGAATGTTTTATGTGATCATATGAGTATTCCGGATAGTAAACGGTGGGGTAAAGATCATAATGCTCCGCCGATGCCAGCGCGCTGAACTACACACAACACACCATCGAACAAATGTTCGCACGTGGTGTATACTGATAATTGCTGGGCTTCTGCAGCGTGTAATATCGCGGAATACCAAGGTTTTTAGACCCTGTATCCACAATGCTATAAAACGCTTGCATGGGCATCTTGTATCAGATTAATGTCATGTGATACATAACGGCATGCGAAAGGAGTAGCAACATGGTGCAAGCCAAATCTAAAGTGGCAGTGGATCGACTTATTGATGCCGATAAAACAGATCCACGCCGTCAAGCTGCGTTGGAAACAGCGTTAGCTAATGTTGAGCGTCAGTATGGTAAAGGTTCTGCAATGCGATTGGGTGATAGACCAATGCAAGATGTAGAAGTAATTCCTACTGGTTCGCTAGCTCTTGATATGGCACTTGGTATTGGGGGCGTACCTCGTGGTCGTATTGTTGAAGTGTATGGTCCTGAATCTTCTGGTAAAACAACATTGGCATTGCATATTGTGGCCAATGCTCAACGAAAAGGTGGCGTTGCTGCGTTTATTGATGCAGAGCACGCACTAGATCCTGTTTACGCGCGCAAATTGGGCGTGGACACTGATTCTCTTATTGTTTCGCAACCAGATAATGGTGAGCAGGCGCTAGAAATTGCAGATATGCTTATTCGTTCTGGCGCATTAGATGTTATTGTTGTTGATTCTGTTGCAGCTTTAGTTCCAAAAGCAGAAATTGACGGAGATATGGGAGACAGTCACGTTGGTTTGCAAGCTCGTTTAATGAGTCAGGCATTACGCAAGATGACAGGTGCTCTTTCTCAAGCTGGAACAACAGCAATTTTTATTAATCAGCTTCGTGAAAAAATTGGAGTATTCTTCGGAAATCCAGAAACTACTACTGGCGGAAAAGCTTTGAAATTCTATGCGTCGGTTCGTATGGATATTCGAAGGGTTTCTACTATTAAAAATGGTGAAGAAGCAGTTGGTAACAGAACTAAAGTGAAGATTGTTAAGAATAAAATGGCTCCGCCTTTTAAAACTGCTGAGTTTGATGTTTTGTATGGTGAAGGTATCTCTACTGAAGGTTCAGTTATTGATATGGGTTTGCAGGCTGATGTTATTAAAAAATCTGGATCTTGGTTTACTTACGAAGGCGAACAACTCGGTCAGGGTCGTGAGAACGTTCGTAAGTTCCTGAAGGATAATCCTGCTATCACTGAAGAAATTAGTGAGAAAGTAAAAGCCGCATTAGGTCTTATGCATAGTGAAGATCAGTTTGCTGAAGACGAAAACCATGATGATGTTGAAGTTGAAAGCAAAAATGATGTTTCAGAGCCAGAAGAGTAGTAGGAAAATAAAACATTAGTTATTTGATTAATAGCAGAAGCGAAAAAATCATGGTAATTAGTGTCGAGAATTTTCTTCGTAATCATCCAGTAGCGCATACTGGAGAAGATAACGAAAGTAATAGTGCAACGCTACATACTTGCGAAGAATTGTCGAATAAGTCAGTACTTTTAAGCGCAGAAAATAATACAAAAAACATGCCGTATGTAAAAAGCGCTAAAGTAAATGATTTAAGCGATGAGATTTGCAATAGTAGTGAAGATGATTGCAGGGAAGCAGCTTTAAGGCTTTTAGATTATGCTCCTCGTTCTGTTATGGACATGCGAAAGAGGCTTAGTGAAAAAGGTTACACGGAAGTTGCTATTGATGCGGTTATTAATCGTTTGCTTGAATTGCATCTTCTTGATGACAATCAGTATGCTCAAATGGTGATTCGCTCCTGCGCAGCGAGGCTTCTTGGTGCTAGAGCTACTCGAATGGAATTGCAGCGTAAAAATGTTGATCCTGCTGCTATTTCACAAAACGTAGCTTCTGCTCAAAACTCTGGAGTATTCACTGAAGCAGCTTGGGAGCTTGGCCGCAAAACTGCTCAGCGTACAAAAAATCTTGAGCCTTTAGTTAGAAGACGAAGATTTTTTGCAGCAGCTGCCAGAAAAGGCCATGATTTAAACGTTATTAACGAAGTGTATGCAGCTTTATTTGAGAGTAATAACGAATAATAGTAAAAGAGGCTGGCTTATAGAAAGTAAACCAGCCTCTTTCACTTAAAAACTTATGGCTTATGATTATCTTGCGAAATTATGCGCTTGAGTTAACACATATTCAGGCATATCTTCAACATTAATAACATCATTAAAACGTGGAGATTTATTCTCAAGATTTCTAAGCATGCTTGGAGCTTTTGTGCCTGTTGCTTTACTAAGAGCATCCATGCATTGGAAATCATCCATATTATTCACGTCAATATTCAAAGCTTCATTTACCACACGAGGGAATTTATATGGGCTTGCAGTGCTTAAAAGCACTCGTGGCACATTGCCATCGTGAGGCATATGTTGCATAACAAAATATCCACAAGCCGTATGAGGATCAATCACGTACTTATGCTCATTCCAGCAATCGTAAATAGCAGAACGGATCTGATCTTCGTTAGCCCAGCCGCAGCCAAAAAGCGCACGTATTTTAGCAAGAACGTTTTCCGGAATCTCAAAAGCGCCCCACTGAGCCAAATCGTTCATAAGCATTTGGATTAAACGCGTATCCTTATCGCACATGTAATAAAGCATGCGTTCCAAATTAGAGGAAACCAAAATATCCATAGAAGGAGCCACAGTATGATAGAACGGGCGCTGACGGTTATAAGTTCCACTTACCAAAAAATCAAACAAAACATTGTTACTATTGCTTGCAACAATAAGATGCTTCACAGGAAGACCAAGCATTTTTGCATAATATCCAGCAAGAATATCACCAAAATTGCCTGTAGGAACACAAAACTCAACTTCGTCACCAAGCTGTATGTTTCCAGAATCTACAAGCTGCTTATAAGCTGCAAAATAGTACACAACTTGCGGTACGAGCCTACCAATATTAATAGAATTTGCGGAAGATAACGAAGTGTGAGAAGAATTACGTAAATCATCATTAAGATCAGTTTTAGTAAAAATCTTCTTAACGCCAGTTTGAGCATCATCAAAATTGCCGCGAACTGCACAAACTCGCACATTGCTGCCATTTTGTGTAGTCATCTGCAACTCTTGAACGCGACTTACTTTACCTTCTGGGTAGAAAGTAATCATAGAAGTACCAGGAACGTCAGCGAAACCTTCTAAAGCAGCTTTACCAGTATCTCCAGAAGTAGCAGTGAGAATCATAACGTTCTCATTGTTGTTTTCTAATTTATTCTCCTGAGTGCGAGACATAAACTGTGGCAAAATTTGCAAAGCAACGTCTTTAAACGCGCAAGTCGGTCCGTGGAAAAGTTCCAGAACAAAATCCTTAGTATTCCCAAGCTGCTTAAGAGGAGTGATAGAAGAATCAGACCATTGAGATCCGTAAGCATTTTTTACGCAATCGTTAAGTTCGTCGGAAGTAAAATCTGGAAGTAGTATGCCTAAAATGTCGCGCGCAATGTCTTGATAAGATTTTCCAGGAAGATTTGCTAGATCATATCGCTTATCTCCCAAAGTATCAGTTACAAATAATCCGCCATCTTCAGCAATACCCTTACGGATTGCTTGTTTTGCACTAAATGAGTGCGCGTTTGAACGAGTGCTGTGAAAAACAGCATTATTCAAAGATTCCATGAATTCCTCCGCTTATTGTATTGCTGTACGCGCATACTTATGCGTATTCTTTAAAAGAATAAGCTTTACGTACTAATGTTACCTGATGAGCTGGGCGAACTTTAGTGTGCTAATCTTTTATCAACGGTAAATCGCGAGTAAAGCAAGCTCTTCGGCTATGAACAAGGGGACAATTCGAAATGGGCACTCAAATGGATACTAGAAAAGTAGAATCCTCACAATCCTCACAATCCTCACAATCCTCACAATCCGCAGAATTAAATATTGATGCAGTTGTTTGTAAAAGAGCCGATTTAGCTCGCGTTGCACAACGAGTTTTTGCGCATGCTGATACGCAAAAAAAGAATAAAATGCTTGAAAAAATAGCGGACACTTTAGAAGCAGAAGCTGAAAATATTGCAAAAGCTAATAAAAAAGATATTCAGGAAGCACAAAATAATGGAATGGACGCTGGAAAGTTAGATAGGCTTAAATTTGATGAAGAGCGAATCAAAGCTTCAGCAAAAAGTGTTAGAAAAATTGCTCAATTGCAAGATCCTGTAGGTCAAGTAGTTCGTGGGTACACTCTTCCTAATGGAATTAAACTTTCGCAAGTTCGAGTACCAATGGGTGTTATGGGAATGATTTACGAAGCTAGACCGAACGTAACTATTGATGTAGCAGCTTTGTGTATTAAATCAGGAAATGCTGCGATTTTACGCGGCGGAAGTGCTGCTGAAAATACTAATAAAGCAAGTATTAATGCTATACAGGCTGCTCTTAGTGAGGAGAATTTTAATCCAGAATTAATACAGTCAGTTGACGATTTAGGAAGAGCCGGCGCTACAGCAATGATGCATGCACACGGTCATATTGACGTTCTTGTTCCTCGTGGAAGTGCAAATCTTATTGCTGCAGTTGTTAAGGAATCAACTGTTCCTGTTATAGAAACTGGCGCAGGTAACGTACACATTTATGTTGATAAAAGTGCGGATATTACAAAAGCAATTCCGATTGTTATTAACGCAAAAACGCAGCGAGTAGGCGTGTGCAACGCTGCAGAAAAGTTGCTAGTGCATAGAGATGTTGCGCAAGAATTTTTACCGAAAATCGCTGCTGCTTTAGCTGAACATAACGTAATTTTACACGCAGACGATAAATCTTACGAAATTTTACAAGCTGCTAATATTCAAGGATTACAACTTGAGCACGCAACTGACGAAGATTGGAAACGCGAGTATTTGTCGCTAAATATGGGAATAAAAGTAGTAGAAAATGTGGATGATGCTGCAAATCATATAGCAAAATATTCCACTGGTCACACGGAAACGATTATTGCTGAAGATTACTCAACAATTCAGCATTTTATATCAAACGTAGATTCTGCTGTGGTGATGGTAAATGCTTCAACACGTTTTACAGATGGTGGAGAATTTGGTTTTGGAGCCGAGCTTGGTATTTCCACGCAGAAACTTCACGCAAGAGGTCCAATGGGTTTGCAAGAAATGACTACAACAAAGTGGATTGGTTACGGTGAAGGCCAAATACGCTCTTAATGCTGGTTTTAATAGTCACATGGCGGTAAGGTAAGAATATGTCTCAGAATGATGTGAATGTGTCAGATAAAACTGCGAACATTTCGAAAGCTACTAACCAAGCAGAAACTATGACTGCGCTTGAAGTTCTTAACGTTGCAGCAGAGCGACTTTCGATTGTGCGATACGTGTTCTTAGTTCAAATAGAAGATGGTATTGCTTCAGCTTCTCAGCGCTCATCTTTGGAATACGCTGACGCAGTGTTAATGGGATGGCCTGATGGAGACGAAAATGATGTGATTCTGCCAGCTGACGAACAGTTGGAGAAAGTTCGTAGCTATGTAGAGAAAATGGAAGAGTATATAGCATCATTTTCTGATCTTGAGCGTGCTGCTGAAGTAGACGATATGGCGAATATGCTTGTAAAAATAACAGAGTGCGTTGCAGAAATAAGAAGTACTTATCAATCTGATTTCCCTCTTCCTACTTTCGCTGAAATTAGGCGAGTTGTTCAAGACGAATGGGATGAGGAAATAGGTAATATTAATCCAGATAGTGCAAATGATGCTGTAAGTTTAGTTGATGAAACTCAGGCAGAAGATAAGGCTGAAAGTGATGCATCCTGAGCAAAAATCAAGTATGCAAAAAAATGCAGAAGAACGCAGAATGTCTGATTTATTTCAAGGATCTTTAAGCGGTAAAGAAGCTGCTCCTCCTGCTGTAGCAACAGTAAAGCGCAAACGTACTTCTGCACGAGGAAATGTGCATGAAAAGCAACGCATTGGGATTATGGGTGGCACTTTTGATCCTATTCATAATGGTCACTTGGTAGCAGCTTCGGAAGTTGCTTGGGTATACGATTTGGACGAAGTTATTTTCGTGCCAACAGGTAGGCCAGTTTTTAAGCTTGATAAAAAAGTTACTAATGCTGAAGACCGTTATCTTATGACGGTTATTGCTACAGCATCTAATCCGAAATTTACTGTTTCTAGAGTAGATATCGACCGCCCGGGAGTAACTTACACTATTGATACTTTGAAAGATATTCACTCACAGCATCCGGATGCTGAACTTTTCTTCATTACAGGTGCTGACGCTGTTGCAGAAATTATGCAGTGGAAGAATGCGCGAGAAATGTGGAATTTAGCGCGTTTTGTGGCAGTAACTCGTCCGGGCTACTCTAGGCCAGAAAAATTAGCTGAATCAAATTCGTCTATTATTACTCGAGAGCCGCATTTGAACGAAAATTCGGTTGCTAACTTAGATGACATTGCTAATTGTGATGAACAGCATTTGCCTGTAGATATTTTAGAAATACCAGCGTTGGCTATATCTTCTACAGATGTTCGTCATCGTGCAGAACGTGGCGAGCCTGTTTGGTATTTAGTTCCAGATGGAGTAGTTCAGTACATTGTTAAGCACGGTTTGTATCGCGCGTAATTATTGATTTTTTCGGCTTGTCGCCGCAAGTCTGCGCAAATAGCTAGTATTGAAAACGTTCATTTCGCGAATTATAAGCGAATTAGCGTTTGGAGATATGGTGAACATCGTCCTTGAAGGAAAGCCAGATAAAAACCTTGTTCTCGTCACTGGTCGTACTCATCCGAAACTTGCTCGTGATGTAGCAGATCAGCTCGGTATCGAAGTGCTTGAAACAACCGCATACGATTTTGCTAACGGTGAAATGTATGTGCGCTACACACAGTCGGTACGTGGTACAGATGTTTTTGTGCTACAAAGCCACAGTGACCCTGTCAACAAGTCCATTATGGAACAGTTGATTATGATTGACGCTTTGAAGCGCGCATCTGCTCGTTCAATTACAGCGGTATGCCCGCTTTTAGGTTATTCTCGTCAAGATAAAAAGCATCGTGGTCGCGAGCCTATTTCTTGCCGTTTGATGTTTGATCTACTAAAAACTGCTGGTGCAGACCGTATTATGAGCGTTGACTTGCATGCTGCACAGTCGCAAGGCTTTTTTGACGGTCCAGTTGATCACTTAATTGCTATGCCAGTTTTGGTTGATTATGTGCGCGATCGTTTTAGTGACGATCTTGCAAACGTAACTGTTGTCTCTCCGGATGCTGGTCGTATTCGAGTGGCAGAACAGTGGGCGCAGCGTTTAGGCGGCGGTCCTTTGGCTTTTGTGCACAAGACTCGCGATATTACTTGCCCTAATAAAGCTGTTTCTAACCGCGTAGTTGGTGACGTTGCTGGACGCGACTGTGTGATGGTCGATGATTTGATTGACACTGCAGGAACTATTGCTGGAGCTTGCAATGTGTTAAAAGAGGCTGGAGCTAAGTCTGTTACGGTAGTTGCAACTCACGGTGTGCTTTCAGGGCCTGCAGTTGAACGCTTAAAGTCTTGCGGCGCTCGCGAAGTGGTTTTGACTGATACTGTGCCAATTCCAGAAGAAAAGCGTTGGGATGGTTTGACTGTTCTTTCTATTGCTCCACTTTTGGCAAGTGCTATTAAAGCTGTGTTTGAAGACGGTTCAGTTGCAAAGCTTTTCGACACTTATCCGGAACATCACGGTCAAGGCTTCCTATTTGCGTAAACGCTGATTTTGCTTTGATTAGTTGGTTTCGCGGGGTGAAAATTGCTTAGTTGAGCAGATTTGCGCCACGCCAAATTTGACGAAGTCAGCTGATGTGGCATAATAGTGACTTGGCGGTTTTTTCCGCCGTTCCCTCATGGTGTAATGGCAGCACACGGGTCTTTGGAACCCTTTGTCTTGGTTCGAATCCAGGTGAGGGAGCTTAATGTGGCGCTACTTGTTTTAAGTAGCGCCTTTTTGCGTTTTGAAGGGCGATAAGACGTAATAGAATGAAAAATAGTAAAAAAGTAGTTAATACAACATATGTAAGGAGCGCATGCGTGAAAGAGCATAATGTGGCCGCGGCAATTATTTTGGCAGCAGGTGATGGGACGCGCATGCGTTCTACAACTCCTAAAGTATTGCACCTATTCGCTGGAAAAACTTTCCTAAATCGTGTTATAGACGCAATGTATGGCGTAAATCCTAATAAGCTTGCTGTAGTTGTTCATGCTCAAGCTGAGCGTGTAAGCGAAGCGGCATTAAGCTATAACAGCAGCGTTCTAATCGTAAATCAAGACGATAAGCCTGGAACAGGTCGCGCAATTCAGTGTGCTATGAAAGATCTTAATGAGATTGCAAAAAACGAGACGGAAGAATCCATTAAAGGTGCAGTGCTGATTTCCGCAAGCGATATGCCTCTTTTAAACACTGAGACTTTGCAATCTCTTGTTGAATTTCACAATAATCATGGGAATGTTGCAACAGTTCTTACTACAGTGTTGGATGACGCTACAGGCTACGGACGTATAGTTCGTGAAGCAAACGGTGACGTTCTTCGCATAGTGGAGCATAAAGATGCAAACGCTGGAGAGCTTGAAATTCACGAAGTAAATACTTCTGTTTACGTATTTGATGCGCAAGTACTTTCAGATGCTATTGCAAATATCAATTCTCAAAATGCGCAAGGAGAATTCTATTTAACTGATGCTCTAGAACATGCTAGAAAGTTTGGTCATGTTGGAGCAATGTCTGCTTCTGATTCGCTAGTGGTTGAGGGTGTAAATTCGAGGGTTCAACTGTCTGCTCTTGCGAAAGCTTATAACAAGCGAATTTGCGAACGTTGGATGCTTGAAGGCGTGACAATTCTGGATCCTGATACTACTTGGATTGAAGATAGCGTTACACTCGCGCAAGATGTTACTGTTCTTCCAGGCTGCTTCCTTCAAGGACATACTGTGGTTGCAAGTGGGGCTGTAGTTGGTCCTTATACGACTCTTATTGATGCGCAAATTGATGAGGATGCTGTTGTTGAGCGTTCGAGAGTGCAAGAATCGCATATTTGTAGAGCCGCAAATATTGGACCATGGACTTATTTGCGTGCTGGAAACACTCTTGGCGAGGAAAGTAAGGCTGGCGCTTTTGTAGAAATGAAGAAAGCGCATATTGGTAACGGTACTAAAGTGCCTCATTTAAGCTATATTGGCGATGCTGATTTGGGTGAACACACTAATATCGGCGGTGGCACGATTACTGCAAACTACGATGGCGTGCATAAGAATCATACTACGATTGGTTCTGGTGCTCACGTTGGTGCTGGAAATCTGTTTGTGGCTCCAGTTACTGTGGGAGATGATGTTACTACCGGTGCTGGTTCGGTGGTGCGTCACGACGTTCCATCTGATTCTATGGTGTATTCGGAGAATACTCAGCATGTAGTCGAAGGCTGGAAGCCGGCTTGGGAACGCTAATTTAAACATTTATTTTGTTTATTTTATTTGTTTTGTTTATTTGTGAAATTAAGGAGTACTAACGTTATGGCTGCTTTAGAAAGTTCGATTAGTGCAATTCGTATCGCTGCTGCTGCAGCAGACAGGCTTAAGGCTACTGATGAGCAGGCTTTTGATGTTAGCAATTTGCTTGGTATTACTGATGCAATGTTGATTGTTTCTGCTTCTAATGAGCGTCAGGTATTGGCTGTTGCGGAAGAAATTGAAAAAGATTTGTTCTTGAAAGACAACAAGCGCAAGGCTTTATCTCGTGAGGGCTTGGAATTAGCACAGTGGATTTTGCTTGATTTTGGTGATTTTGTTGTTCATGTTATGCACGAGGAAGCGCGCGCATTCTATCGTTTGGAACGCTTGTGGAATGATTGCCCGGCAATAGATTTGCAACTGCCAGATCATGCTAGCGGAACTGAAGATGCTAGCGAAACTGAAGATTCTAGCAAAACTGAATAACAAGAAGAAAGTACGGTACAAACCATGGTTGATTTCGTAGAAAATGTTGCGAGTAACGTAAATAATTCCATTAATAGTGCGCACGAAGGAATTGCTCGTTCTGTTATGCTTATTCGCCACGGTCAAACTCCGTATAATGCGCAGTTTCGTCTTCAAGGCATGATTGATATTGCTTTGGATGAATCTGGAATGGATCAGGTTACTCGCTCTGGAAAAGCTTTGCGCGTGCTTTTTGGTGCTTCTGATTTAGAAGATCCAAAGGATCCTAATAGCGAAGAGCATGTGCGCATTACGCCGGAAGAAGCGGACGCGAGTTTTGTGGCGATTGTTTCTCCACTTATTCGCGCTCAACAGACTGCTCACGCTTTTGCAGATAAGATTGGCCTTCATGTGCATATTGAAAATGGTGTGCGCGAGCGCTTCTTTGGCGAGTGGGAAGGTTTGAACCGCAAACAGATTAGCGAAAAATGGCCGGAAGATTTTAACGCTTGGGTAAAAGGCGAGGGTGGCGAGCTTCGTCATGGTGCTGAAGCTAAGCAGGAAGTAGGAGAGCGCGCTGCTGCAGCAGTTGAGGATTGGACGCGCAAAACCGGTTCCGACCGCGATTTGCTAGTATTTTCGCACGGCTCTTGTCTTTCGCAAACTGTTCATAAACTGCTTGGATTAGATAAAGTAGATCCTTCTTACAAGACGATTGGCGGCATGGGAAATGGTCGCTGGGCGCGCTTAATTCCAAGTCTTAACGCGGATGGTTCAATTCGTTGGCGTTTGGATGCTTACGATCAAGGTCCTGCAGCTGACCCTACAAGCCAGCGTCTTATTCGCATTTGGGGTGCTGCGTAAGTTTTACTCCCGTACGCTCCTTTCTAAGCATTTGCGATTGGTGATAGTGTAGATTTCTTGGTGTTTTAGACAAAAAGTGATGCAAAATTGTTTATTTCACCAAGTGGTTTGGTGA
Source organism: Gardnerella sp. C0684A1 (assembly GCF_055326835.1). Lineage (NCBI taxonomy): Bacteria > Bacillati > Actinomycetota > Actinomycetes > Bifidobacteriales > Bifidobacteriaceae > Gardnerella > Gardnerella sp. C0684A1. Next base: position 52,110 of record NZ_JBLTSX010000004.1, read on the forward strand.
AATGAACAGAATGTGGGCTGGAATTGTCGAAAACATATAATCATTTGGTGAAATCGACAAAATATGGTCTTTGGTTGTTTATTTCACCAAATCGTTTGGTGTTTTAGACAAAAAGTGATGCGAAATTGTTTATTTCACCAAATCGTTTGGTGTTTTAGACAAAAAGTGATGCGAAATTGTTTATTTCACCAAATCATATGCGATATAACTAGTTAGCGTTTTGATTTTCTTGCGTTTTGTGATTTACCGCTTAATTACCGAAAACTACCGTTTAGCGATTTTGTAAAGACAGACTATTTACAGTGCCGTATAGTCAAAATTACAAAACAAAAGATAACGGTAGCGTACGGAAGGAGGACTGATGAAAGTAACGATTGCTATTGTTCCGCCAGAAGAGGAACAGTCCGCGCAGTTGTCAGTTCACAATATTGACGATAATCTTAAACGAATTATCGCTCAATTGCAAAGCGTTGATTCTAAGTCTGCAAAAGCAAGTAACGCTGAAAATAATACTGAGAATGCGGCAAATAGCAACAATAATTCATTCATATACGGTTATATTAACGATTCGATTATTGTTATGCACGAGCCAGATGTGATTATGATTTGCGTGGAAAATTCGCGCGTAATTATTCACGGTGATAAAGGCGAGTGCGTTTCTTACAAGCGCCTAATGGATTTTGACAATCCGCAATTCGCGTCGTTTGTGCGCATATCTAAATCCGCAATCGTGAACTTGAATCGAATTGTTCGAGTCGATCCGGGATTCGGCGGAAGTATGAGCGTAAAAATGGACGATGGAAGCGTTGAGTGGATTAGTCGCAGATGCTTAGCTGGGTTCAAAAAGCGCTTAGGAATGTAGTTTTAAGCGTAGTTAAATATAAAACTATCAAAATTTTAATACTAATTATTTATTACTAGATTTTAATACTTAAAAAGGAAACGATTATTATGGAAAAGCAAGTTACAACTTTAGGCAAAACAATGGCAAAAAACATTGTTAAAGGCATTGGCATAGGATGCACTATTTTTACTGCAATCAGTTTTGTGTCTAGCCTGTTAGCGCATAGCGCGGTTGGAAACAGAATCGCATCTTATGCTGTAGCAACGTTTGTTATAGGCATCAGCTATGGAGTGTTCGCTATTTTTTGGTCGAATGAGCGTATGTCAAATCTCGCAAAGTTCGTTTTTGCGCTAGTTCCGCCAATTGCTATTCAATTTATTGTATCGGTGATTGTTGGGTGGATTTCATTCAAAGATGAGCCATCTGTGATTTGCGGATGGATTGTATTCACTGTTATTTTCCCGATTGCGATTGCTGCAATAATTTATTACTTCGAGAAGAAGAAAGCGGAAGAAATGAATGTTAGGTTGCAAGCATTGCGTAAAGAAAACAAGTAGATTAGTGAAAATTAAATAAGCAAGTAAAGAATTGAGTGGTGTTCATCTTCGCCTTTGAGGACGAACGCCACTCGATATTGTATGCCGCTTGCTTGAAACGTAGTAATTCGGCGTTTTGCAGCAAGCTATAAATTAATCAGCTATAAATTAATCTTTTGCAATAGTTTTGCCGGCAGTGGCTCCAGAAGTTAAATCCTGAATCTCAGTGATCTCCATAACCGGAACTGCAGCTGGCTTCTTCGTGCCTTTTTCTTCAGCTACGCGAACCTGCTCTTCGTAAATCGCGTCATCAGTGTGAAGAGTTACGGTTCCGCGGAAGCGATAGCCCTTCTTTTCTGCCAAATTTGCAACTGCTACAACCAGCTGGCTGCCGTCTTGCAAGTTCTTGTAATGCTGGCCGGCAGTGCGCTCATGGTAGGCGAGATGATTGTCGTCAAGCACGAACATAGACATTTTTGGTCCAAGATCAAGCTCGCCATCCTTGCTCACTGTTGCAATCCAAGCCAAATTATTCGCAATAAATTCCTTCATATCTGCGCTAAGAGTTGCCATAATATTTCCTTTCTTATACGTTCCTGCGCATTTTAACAGGCGCGCAAAATATACAAGTACACGTCTAGCATAGCTTCTTTATGTTTTATTTGGTTAGATTATCGCTTAAATATATGGAAAATATAGGTTAATTTGATGCGATTTTTAATAAAATATCGAAATCTGAAATATATAAGGTAAAAGCATCACTAATTAGTTATTTATATCGTTAATATAGGAAATTTTCCAGAGGAACGCCGAAGGGTTGTACTTTTACTAAATTTATAGCTATTCTATTAATTTTATAAGGCAAACTTGTTGTCTTAAAGAAAATTTTAAAGCTAATAACATAACTTGTTACGCATAAAGCGAGGTGAGTGACATGAGTACGTTGAATACAACAGTTCAAACAAATGGTACAAGTCGGATTAATTTACATGTTGCTCGATTTATGCTGATTGTTTGCACTGCTATTTGGGGTGGAAGCTATCTTTCAGTTAAGTACTGCTTGGATTATTTTCAAGTTCAGTGGCTTATAGGAATAAGAACAATTGGTGCTTGCCTAATTATCGGAGTGCTTTTCTTCGATGTTATTCGTAAAAGTTTTAATAAAACTTTCGTTCTTGCTTCCTTGCTTACTGGAGTTACATACTACGGTCTTATGGTTCTTCAAACTGCTGGCTTGCAATCAGTAGAACCGGGTCGCAGCGCGTTTTTAACAGCAGCTTACTGCGTAATTACTCCTTTTTCAGCTTGGCTAATTTTCCGCAAAAAACCTACTTTAATTAGTCTTATTGCAGCAGTTACATGCATTGCTGGTGTAGGATTTGTGGCTCTTAAACCTGGTATGCTTACACTTTCGCTTTCGAATGGGGATCTTTTAACTCTTGCCTGCGCTTGCTCGTTCGCTTTTAATTTAACTTTCCTTTCGTATTACACAAGAACTATTAATCCTGTTGCATTATCGTTTGGGCAATTTGTTGTTGCTGGAATACTTTTCATTACTGGCGCTGCTTTTACTGAGCCGTTGCCAAATATTTCTAGCGTTGAGCATCTTAGTGTTTTTGCAAACTTGTTCTACTTGACCGTTATTGTTACCGTCCTTGCGCAAGTAATGCAAAATTGCAGTCTGTCTGTACTTTCTCCTTCTAGTGCCTCTGTGATTATGTGTGCGGAAAGCTTATTTACACTGCTATTCTCTGTTATTCTTTGCAATGAGCAGGTTTCACAAATGGCTCTTATTGGTTTTGTACTAATTTTTACTGCTATTGTTGTTGCCAGTCTTGGTGAAAGAAGCGACAATGTCAGTAAGTCTAAGTCAAAATCTATTGATGTAAAGAAAGTTGCAGCTTCTGCCTGAATTTAATTTAGTTTTGTCCTGATTTTTATGCTGAGAATGCTGTGAAATGACGAGAATAGAAAAAATAAAGCTACTTTACTTTGTAATATTTCGTTTTCGACACGCCGGCATTTGGCTATAACGAAGATTTGTTGTATTCTATCAAAGGTTCGTTTGAACGGCATAAATAAAAACGGGGCTATGGCGCAGCTGGTAGCGCATCTCCATGGCATGGAGGGGGTCGGGGGTTCGAATCCCCCTAGCTCCACAAATTTTAAACGTCACTTCTTATGAAGTGGCGTTTTTTTTGTTATTATTTTTCGATTTTTATGCGCCACGCCGTATTTTTTACAGTTTGTCTGCAAGTCGTACTAATAATGAACAACATCGACCAGAGGTCGCGCTCGACAAGAGTAGTAAGCATGAGCTTGGGAAAGCGTTGATTGTTTACAAAAGGGGAGAGCGCCGAAGTTTACTGCTTAATCCCAAAAGTAGTGAGCTGGGACTTGGCTTAATATACCAAGGACTGTCGCAGTGATTTGGCATTCGCTGCGGAGAGCTATCGACACGCTTGCTTTTGCTTGCTTGTTTTGCCTCTGATTGTTATGAAAGGAGGAAAAATGAGTAGTTCATTATCATCTACTGCTGCACAGAATACTCAGCAGAATACTCAACAAAATAACGATGTTCACCGCGCTTTAAAAACGCGACATATTTCCATGATTGCTTTAGGTGGCAGCATTGGTACCGGCCTGTTTGTTGCTAGTGGTGCAACAATTCATATGGCTGGCCCTGGTGGCGCTTTGTTCGCCTACGCTGCAATTGGCATTATGGTTTACTTCCTTATGACTTCCCTTGGCGAAATGGCCACTTTTATGCCTATTAGTGGATCATTTGCATCGTATTCTGGACGTTTTATTGATCCTGCACTTGGTTTTGCAATGGGTTGGAACTATTGGTTTAATTGGGCTATTACGGTTGCAGTGGACGTTAGTACCGCGGCAATAGTTCTGCAATACTGGTTCCCAACAGTGCCAGTATGGATTTTCTCACTGTCGGTTCTTATGCTTATTTTGCTGATTAACGTTCTTACAGTTAAGTGCTTCGGTGAAACTGAGTATTGGCTTTCTATTGTAAAAGTGCTTGCAGTAATTGTATTCCTTGTTATCGGTTCACTTACGATTGTTGGCATTATTGGCGGTAAAGCTACGTTCTTGCAAAACTTTACGCATAAGGATGCTCCATTTGCAGGTGGTGTTCCTGCAGTGTTGTGTGCGTTCGCTATTGCTGGCTTCTCGTTCCAAGGAACTGAGCTTATTGGTATTACTGCAGGCGAGTCTGCAACTCCAGAAAAGAGTATTCCGAAGGCTGTTAAGCAAGTATTCTGGCGTATTCTTCTTTTCTACATTCTTGCTATTTTCGTTATTGCTTGCATTATCCCTTACACCAGTCCAAATCTTCTTGGATCTGAAGCAACTGATATTGCTATTAGCCCGTTCACACTTGTATTCCAGCGTGCTGGTCTTGCAGCTGCTGCAGCAGTTATGAATGCCGTGATTTTGACTTCTGTTATTTCTGCAGCAAATTCTGGTATGTACGCTTCAACGAGAATGCTTTATGCGCTCGCAAAGGATGGTAACGCTCCAAAAGTATTTGGCAAGGTAAGTCTTCGTGGTATTCCTGTTCCTGCGTTGATTGCAACATTTGTGGTTGCGTTGCTTACTTTCTTTATGAGTATTTTTGGCGATCAAATATACATGTTCCTGGTTGCTGCAAGTGGTTTGACTGGTTTTATTGCTTGGGCTGGTATTGCTGCAGCTCACTACCGCTTCCGCAAGGCATATGTGGCTCAAGGCCATTCTTTGGACGATTTAGTTTATCGTGCAAAGTGGTATCCTTTCGGACCTATTGTGGCGTTCCTTTTGTGCGTTCTGGTTATTGTTGGTCAGGATTTGCATTCATTTGCAATTCTTAACTGGCAGGCTATTGGTATTACTTACATGTCTGTGCCGCTATTCTTGATTCTGTACGTTGGTTACAAGATTAAGAATCATACTAAGGTTATTCCGCTTGAAGAAGTTGATTTAGCTGGTATTAGAGCTGCTAATCGAGTAAATGCTGAATAATTAATAATATTTATATATGTAAAAAAGCTCCCTGCGAAATAATTCGCTGGGAGCTTTTATCTATTCTCTTTATGAGTTTTTAGTTTTCAGATCATGCCTTTGCATGTGGCCTTGGTTCCGTTGGTTTTTGATCTGGATTCGTACCCGGATCCGTATTTGTATGTTTGTTAGGATCCTTAGTTTTGTTAGGATCCTGTGTGATTAATGGAGTTGGATGTGGTGTATCACCAGGCTTCTCACCCTTCTTGTCGTCCGGCTTATTCTTATTGTCTTTTTGTGGTTGTGCTGGAGTTGGGGCTGGAGCTGGCTTTGGTGCTGGAGTTGGAGCTGGAACCGGAGCTGGGGTAGGAGCTGGAACCGGAGCTGGCTTTGGAGCTGGCTTTGGAGCTGGAGCAGGCTTTGGCCTTGGTTTAGGATTTCGCTTTACGTTCTTCTTAGGAGCGTTGTTAATTATAGAATTAGTTGCTTTTTGCACTTCTTGCTGAACTTTAGCATCTTTTTGTGCTTCGGCTTGTTTTGCTGCGTCAGCATTATTAGTTTCCTCAGTATTTGGTTGATTTTGAGGTGAGATCAAAGATAATGTGAGTTCACGTAAACGCTTTGCTTTTGCTGCGTACCATTCTCCTGCGGCAAGTGCTTGTGCGCCCTTAGACCCAAGTTCCTCAGGGGAGTTTGCGTTGCACGACACCTTTTCAGGCTCTTTTTCTTCAAGAAGTTTCTTTAACTCTACTGCATCAGGTTCGCTTGAATTGGCAAGTGACTGAACGTAGGAATTAGATTTCAGTGCATCCCACATTTTGCTGGATTTCATAATCTGTGAAACTTTAATCTCACACTGTCTTCTAGCAGCTTTTGTGCGATCTTGTTGCTTAATATACCAAAATACGCCTATTCCGCTTAATACTAATGCAAGTACAACAATACCTGTAATCAAAATTATTAATTGCTTTTTGTTGTTGCCTTTATTATTAGTGATTGCAGATTCTTCTTCTGCCATATTTTTCCCCTGTTCGTCAGTGATGGTTCAAGGTTTAATGGATATTTCTATGTTACGACAAACTTATCATGTTTTCTAACTTAGACGATGAAAATATTTTATAACAAAAAACCACCGCACAAAGGCGGTGGTTGTTGGCTCCTGCGGCTGGGCTTGAACCAGCGACCATTCGATTAACAGTCGAACGCTCTGCCAACTGAGCTACGCAGGAATATTCATTTTTGTGTTCAGCTTTGTGCTGTGCACAAGACATTTATATTACACGCATTTTCGCGATATGCAAATTTCTAGCTTTTGGGCGTGTCGTATTTTGATATTTTTGTTGATTTTCTAGCGTTTATTAAGCCTGTATCCACAATCTAAATTTTTTCTATTAATAAAAATTCGTAAATGAGAAACTGTATACAAAACTGTTTTACTTAAAAATTTAGTAAGAAAGATTTCTAATTTTTGGAAAACAGAAGTAAAAAAGTGAGTTTTTATAAATAAGGGGAATTATGTTGATTATAAAAAATCATGCAGTTTTCGCGTGTGCTGCAGTCGCGTTGTTATCTTTTGCCGTGATGGTGGAATCAGTTGCATTTTTTATAGATGATAGTCGATCCTGTGAGTATAAACTTTCAGAAAGTGCTGCTTATAGTTTTCAACAAAAGCATTTATCTTACAATTCTTGTGATTCTGTGCCAATTACGTATAAAAAATACGAAAAATCAGCTTCTTTTTACACGCTTACTTCTGCGACTTCTCTAGTTTTGCCGGCAATATCTTTCGATAATCCTTCTGCAGAAAGTTGCAATTCGCAAATGCAGTGGCCTGTAAAAAGAGTGAAAGTAGTTAAAGAATTTAATCCTCCTCCAAAACCGTGGATGGCAGGCCATCGTGGAGTAGATTTATCTGCATCTCAAGGCACTTTGCTTTATGCACCGGCGGATGGAGTAATAAGTTTTTCTGGCTTTGTAGCTGGTAAATCTGTTGTAAGTATTCGTCATGGAAAATTAACTTCAACATTTGAGCCTGCAATAACTGACTTGACTGTAGGAACTGCAGTTAGAAGAGGTCAGCTTTTTGGAAGAGTAGAAGGAGGTTCGGATCATTGTGGAGAAACTTGTGTTCAATGGGGTCTTAAAAGCGGTAAGAAAAGTTATGTTAATCCACAAGCTGTAACTAAAAAAAGACGTATTGTTTTTAAACCAATAGATTAAAGCGACTTGCAGAAATACTAGTGTCAGTAGCTAAATATAAAAATATTCTACTTTTCTAATCAATATAGGAATAATTTTTTGAAACTGTGAAGTTGTACAAAGTTTATTGCAAAAGATTGTGATATAAACGTAGCGAAACGCTACTTAAAACGCGTATAGTGAAAGTTGTGCCGAGTTTTTTAATATCTTGGCAATAACGGTTTCGTAAAAAGGAGCGCTTGCATGCAGGAGTATACTCGTCCTCTTGATGAAGTAATTGACTATGATGCCAATATTTTTTCGCTTCTCGATGAGCGTGCGAATCGCACTCCTCAAGATTCGCTTGTGGAGTATGTAAACGAGAAGGGTAATTGGGATTCCTACACTGCGCAAGAGTTTAGAGACCTTGTTATTTCTGTAGCAAAAGGCTTTATAGCTAGGGGAGTTATGCCAGGAGATAGTGTGTCTATTATTTCTCACACTTCTTGGCAATGGACTGTGCTCGACTTAGCAATTATGTCGATTGGTGCTTTAACAGTTCCTGTTTATGAAACTAATTCAGCAACCCAAATGAAAACTATTTTCTGCGACTCTAATGTTGGAACAGTGTTCGTAGAAACTCCAGATTTGCGCGCTACTGTAGATACAGTTAAAGATGAATGTCCAACATTGCGTGACGTTTATGTTATTACGCAAGGCGCTCTTGATGCTTTTATTGAATTTGGAAAGTCAGTAACAGATGCTGAATTCTATGAGAGAGAGCACGCAATTCACGGTGATGATTTAGCAACTATCGTCTACACTTCTGGGTCTACAGGAGAGCCTAAAGGTATTGAACTTTCCCACGGAAATTTTGTGTTTATAGCAAAATCTGGAATTATTTCCATGCCAGATATTGCTATGAGAGAAAACGCAAGATTACTTCTTTTCCTACCTCTTGCGCATGTTTTTGCTAGATTCATGCAGTTCTTCTGTTTTGCTGGTAATGTAACGCTTGGTTTGACAAGCAATTTGAAAACAATTCTTAGCGATTTTCAAACTTTTAAACCAACATTTATTCTTGCTGTTCCTCGTATTTTTGAGAAAATTTACAATGCTGCTTCCCAAAAAGCGGGTAAGGGTTTGAAAGGTTTTATTTTCGCTCGTTCTGTTAAGGTTGCGCGAGAATGGTCAAAAGCTCAGCAGTCTGGTGGCATGATTTCGCCAATGCTTGCTATTAGCCATGCTTTCTACAAGAAGCTTGTTTACAATTCTCTTATGCATGTTTTTGGCGGTTCTGTAGAATATGCTGTTTCTGGTGGTGCTCCTTTAGATTTGTCGATTGCGCACTTCTTTAATGGCGTAGGTTTGCCTCTTCTTGAAGGTTACGGCATGACTGAAACTTGCGCTCCGTCTATGGTGAATCCTACTAAAGGATACAAGATTGGCACAGTTGGTTTGCCTGTTCAAGGTGTTTCTGTTGCTATAGACGATGAGGGTGAGCTTTGTATTAAAAGCCCTGCTGTGTGTAAAGGCTACCATAATCATCCTGAGATTACTGAAAAGCAAATCGTAAACGGATGGCTGCATACTGGAGATTACGGTTCTCTTGATGATGACGGTTTTGTGCGCATTACTGGTCGTAAAAAAGATCTTATTATTACAGCAGGCGGTAAGAATCTTTCACCAAGCATACTCGAAGCTTCTATGATGACTTCTCCTGTAATATCTCAGTGCGTTATTATAGGAGATAGGAAGCCGTTTATTGCTGCAATTATTGCCTTAGACTTGCATGATGTTAACTCTTGGCTTATAGCTCAAGGTGCGCGTCCTGTGCGTTCGCTTGAAGAAGCTTCTAAGAATTCTATTGTTCGTGCGGAAGTTGAAAGGGCTGTTACTAAAGCCAATTCACTTGTGTCTAGAGCCGAATCTATTCGTAAATTTGAGATTGTTCCTGACGAATTTACTCAAGATAATGGTCTTATTACGCCTAGTATGAAGGCTCGTAGGCAAAATGTTGTTGAGCGGTATCATGATCTTATTGAGCATGTTATTTACGCTCCTAGAAAGCGCAAATAATTAAATAAATATTAATAAGTATTTGAAAGTAATTTAAGTAAGTTAATTAATTTAAGTAATTTAAACTTATAGTTAAAAATTAAGCTTCTTAACATTAAGCTAAATATTATGCTTAGCGTTAAGAAGCTTAAATTTATTTATTTAGTTTATTTATTTAGTTTAATTACTTTTTATAGACCAGCGTCTGCCATTGATATGAAACCAGGGTCTATAAGCAGAGCCTTCAAATTAGTTGCGCTAACTGCCATAATCGGCTCAACAATTGTAGGAATTTTCTTGCCCTTTGTAGTGTTCGAAGGAGTATCGATTGTTTTTATACTAGAGCTTAATTTGCGAGTTTTATTCAACGATGCGCAAGTAGTTGCAATATCTTTAGCAATTGATTGATAATCTTCTATAGTTGTCATCCACTGCTTTCCGTTTACAATATTTGGCATAGTTTCCTTATAAGCTCCGTAACCAGTCATAACAGGCCAGCGTTTTGCTTGTTCTGGATCATTCTGTTGATGCACACTACTTTTTTCGTCACTATTTTGTGACTTTTCAGAATTGTTTGCATCTTTTTTAGGAGCTGGAACTGGACGTTTTACTATATCTTTTTTACCAATAAAGTTGCCGATTACATCTGGAAGCGTTATTGAAGGATTAATATCTGCAGCGCTTCCCTGATATCCTAAGTTCTCCAAAGCTGAAGTAGCTTGCATTGCTACTTGATCGTTAAGAGTAATTAATCCATCAATATGCTTAGGTAAATTATTAGAGTTACGAGCGTGATTCTTAAGACGTTTTGTAAGCTCATCTTTTACTGCGTTAGGATTATCAGCGTCGAAAGCTACTTTAGCCCAATCTTCTTCTTCTGTTTGAGAATCTAAATATCCTGAAGGTGAAAGAAGAGTTCCAGAAGCAAAATAAGGTCTTAATACCTTCCAAATTCCTTTGAATGCTTCTTTTGCAAACTCATCGTTAAAATCATTATTAGACGAGTAATCGTCATCATCATAATCACTATTGCTTGTATCACTGTTTTTATTAGAAGAATTATTAGGCTTATGGCGATTATGGCAAGGGAGCAAAACTTCTATGTACTTAGGATCGTCTGAAGTTGCTCTATCTAAAGCAAGTTTTTGTACTAAAGTTTTTGCCTGAAGTTCACCAATTCTGCTAGCAGTAGATAAGTTAAAAATAACATCTGGGTCGAAACCATTAATTGATTTCGATAGCATAACAACATGCATTCCAGATTCGCGAGCTAGACGCAATGCTGAAGCAAAACGCGTTTCCGCAGTAGTTTCTTTAGAATTATTGTTATAAGAATTATCCTCTGCTTCCGGACGCGTTGCGAAGTCGCCGTAATCGTTGCTTCCTTTTTTATTAGTCCAAGGAGCCACGAGTAAAGTAGTGTGTGAAATTTTCTTTTTTATATCTTGTAAAGTTTTACTAGAGTTTTTACCCGACTGTTTCTTTTGAAGAGGAGCAATCTGGTTTACTACATAATCTTGTATTGCTTGACTTTGCTCCGAAAGACTTGAGGAAGATTTTTGAGTAATAGTATTATCTTGGAAACCCTTTGATTTTAAGGATTTTATTATTTCTGGAACTAGTATATTCCACGTACTTAATGGTGTTTTTCTAGTTAAATCAATACCGTCATCTGGAGTAAAAATAGCAACAGTTCCTATGCTCATTTGAGCTTTTGATGGTGAAGATGATTGAGATGTGCCTGAACATCCACTCATAAGTATCAGTATGCTACTTGCGGCTGCGCATGCAGTAAATAGTTTGTTTTTTGCACGCTTGCACAAACGAATCATAGTAGTGACCTCTCGTTTCGTGGTCTATCTGTTGCTTTTAGTATGTGTTCTACTCGTAACTATCTTTTAACATTGTATATAGTCGTGTGCTAAATACTTAAGTTACGTTTTTAATAAGCTAAATTTTAGTAATCTAAATTATTAAATTATCTTAGAAGACTTTCGCACATGTTACGGTATTCGCTCACATAACCTCCGCCAAAGAATACGCAATGTCCTGCAATAGGGTAGAGCTGCCATAAAGTTAGACGATCTTCAAAACCGGATTTTAGCGGGTGTACAGACTGATATCCGTCAATAATCTGGCTGTAGTAGCTTATACCAAATAGTTGAAGCATTGCTAAATCTTCTTCACGGTGTCCGCCGTGTGCTGCAGGATCAATTAGCACAGCTTCAGTGTGATCTCCGTCATCACTTTTAGTCCATAATACGTTTCCGCTCCATAAGTCTCCGTGAACTCGCGCAGGCTTATCTTCTGCGGCCTTTCCTAACAAATCAGGAAGTGCTGCAATAACGTGGTTTGTGAGAGCTAAATCGTTTTTAGTAAGTTCTCCACGAGCTATACCAAGTTCTACCATTGGGCGCAATCGTCCCTCTGAAAGGTAATCGATAACGTTATTCCATGTGCCTGTTGGCATTTCAACAGGGTCACTTAAAGGACCAAAATAGCATGTGCCATCGTAGTCAGCTGGAGCTTCTCCAAAATATTTCGCTCCATAATCGTGCATATGAGCGAGTGCTGCACCAAATTCAAAAGCTGCTAATGGTGTTGGTGAAGTTGTGCTAATTTTTTCAATATTTAAATAATCTTTACCCCAGTCGAAAACTTTTACTACTCTAGGCCCACCGTATTTTCTAGCTTCGCTCATCCATTGCAAGCCTTTTCCTTCACACTCGAAAAAACGGTTAGGTGCATATGATCTACTTTTTTTATACACGTTATTATCCATAGCAGCCTTCTTAGCGTAGTAGAATGTGCGTCTTATACGTGAAATATTTAATAAAATATTTCATGAATAAGCTAGATTACTTCTAATCTCACCATTTTACTGAAGTATTAGCACAATCAGATACGTTGTGTTTAAGCGTGTGACAGAATGTTTTTTACAAACTGATATCCAAAAAGTAATCCTGCTAAAAATAGTGCGGCACCTAAACCGGTGTAGAACACTGCAATAAAGCGTTCTGGAGCTACATTAGTTGCGCGTAAAGCGATTCCGCCAGTCATCATAAAAGCCATGATTATGAAAGATTTTATGTCAAAGAATTTAAGGAAGAACTGTTTTTCTTTACCGTAGCTGTTAATTCTTTTAGTATGTTTTTTAACAAGTTTGCCAAAAATAAAGAATTGGAATATGAGGAAAACTAGCAGAGACAAAGCGTAATTTACAGGCTGTAAGTATTTTTGGTATACAGACAAACCAATATTAAGAATATTAAAACCTGCAGCACCCCAAACTAAGAAAGCAATTAATAGTAGAGTATTTTTTGATACTTTCAATTCCTAACCTCTTCAATATTTATAGTTTTGCTGAATTTTATCTAATTTTCTAATCTTTTCTTACTAAAAAACTTTATTTCCTATTGTAGTGTTTTGTTTTTAAAAACAAGCGCAATAGTCCAATTTTGTGCACGTAATAGGAAAACTTACGTTAAAAGTGGATATTTACTTAATAAAATCTATATAAAACTTGTAAAAAGTGTTGCGTAATGACGATGTGAGACGCTATAGTCCTAGGGTATGAACGACAACGATCAACAGTATGCAACAGCTGACAATAAAGCTACTATTGCTGAGCCAGCTTTTCGTTATAATGCGCAGCTAGCGCAAGATATTGAGCAGCGCTGGCAAAAAACCTGGGACGAGCAGGGCACGTTCTGGGCTGCTAATGTTAAGGGCGATTTGAAGGATGGCGAAGGTAGGAATGCTGACGGTCGTCCTTCTTTCTTTGCAATGGATATGTTCCCTTATCCTTCTGGCAAGGGCTTGCACGTTGGACATCCTCTTGGATATTTGGCAACGGATGTTGTAAGCCGCTACCATCGCATGAAGGGCGAGAATGTTCTTCACGCAATGGGCTACGATGCTTTTGGACTTCCTGCAGAACAGTATGCTGTTCAAACTGGTCAGCATCCTCGTATAACTACTGAGGCAAATATTGCTAACATGCGCAGGCAGTTGCACCGCATGGGCTTGAGTTTTGATGATCGTAGATCTTTTGCGACGATTGATACGAATTATGTGCGTTGGACTCAATGGATTTTCTCAAAGCTTTATGATGCTTGGTACGACCCTGATTTTGTGAGAAAAGATGGCGGTAAAGGTTCTGCTCGACCAATTTGCGAGCTTGTTGATGAGTTTAAGAGTGCTAAGCGCGAAATTCCTGGTTTTGCTGGCAAAAAGTGGGAAGAACTTAATAAAGTAGAGCAGGCGGATGTATTAAACGACTTCCGAATTGCTTACATTTCTAAATCTCCTGTGAATTGGTGCCCAGGCTTGGGAACTGTGCTTGCAAATGAGGAAGTTACTGCAGAAGGTAAGTCTGAACGAGGAAACTTCCCAGTGTTCCAGCGCAATCTTCGTCAATGGTCAATGCGAATTACTGCTTACGCACACCGTTTGGTTGAAGATTTGAATACTATTGATTGGCCAGAAAAAGTTAAGCTTATGCAGCGAAACTGGATTGGCGAATCTCACGGCGCTTCCGTGCATTTTGAAGTGCCATGTGCAGATGGTGAAACACGCGATTTGGAAGTGTACACGACTCGTCCAGACACGCTTTTTGGTACTACTTTTGCGGTTGTTTCTGTGGATCATCCAATTCTTGAGCATGTTCCAGAAGCGTGGAGTGCTAACGTTCCAGAAAGCTGGAAGGGCGGTTACGCAAATCTTAAAGAAGGTTTAGCAGAGTACCAGGCTCAAGCTCGCGCGAAGACTGCAAAAGATCGCACGGAAGATGCTGGAGCAAAAACCGGCCTGTTTACGGGTCTTTACGCAATTAATCCTGTAACTGGAGCGAAACTTCCGCTGTTTACTGCTGACTACGTGCTTATGGGCTACGGTACGGGCGCAATTATGGCAGTTCCTGGCGGCGATCAGCGTGACTACGATTTCGCTAAAGCATTCGGTTTGCCAGTAATTTATACTGCTCAGCCACTTGCAGATTCTGAAGAAAAGTTGGCAGATTATGAGGGTAAAGCTCCATTCGTTTCTCACGACGGAGTTGTTATTAACTCTTCTGTAGAGCATACTCATAAGCTTGGCGATGCTTTATCTATTAACGGTTTGCGCGTGGATGAAGCTGTTAAAAAGATGACGACTTGGCTTGAAGCAGCAGGAGTAGGTAAAGGTAGGGTTTCTTACCGACTTCGCGACTGGCTGTTCTCTAGGCAGCGATACTGGGGTGAGCCTTTCCCAATCGTTTATGACGAGGATGGTGTTGCTCACTTAGTTCCAGATTCTGAGCTTCCAATTGCTTTGCCTGACGTTCCGGACTATCAGCCGAAAACTTACGCTCCGGACGACGCAAATTCTGAGCCAGAAGCTCCTTTGAGTCGAAACGATGATTGGGTAAAAGTTCAGCTCGATCTTGGCGACGGTGTAAAAACCTACTATCGTGACACCAACACTATGCCAAACTGGGCTGGTTCCTGCTGGTATTACATGCGTTACTTGGATCCAAACGATGCCGAGAATATGGTAGATACCGACGAATACGACTACTGGATGGGTACGAATCGTCCTGGTAAAGAACACGTTTCTGGAGGCGTTGACCTTTATGTCGGTGGCGTAGAGCATGCAGTTTTGCACTTGCTTTACTCGCGCTTCTGGCATAAGGCGCTTTACGATTTGGGTTATGTGGATTCTGCTGAGCCATTCCATCGCCTGTTTAACCAGGGCATGATTCAAGCTTATGCGTACACGGATGAGCGTGGACAGTACGTTCCGGCCGATGAGGTTGAGGAAGGTGCTGCAAACGGCTCCGGTGAGCCAACATTTACGTGGCACGGCGAAACCGTGAATCGTGAGTTTGGCAAAATGGGCAAGAGCTTAAAGAATATTGTGACACCAGACTACATGTACGAAAACTATGGTGCAGATACATTCCGCTTGTACGAAATGAGTATGGGCCCACTTTCTGAGTCTCGTCCGTGGAATACTCGCAATGTTGTTGGTGGCATGCGATTCTTGCAGCGCTTGTGGCGTAACGTTGTTAACGAGGAAACTGGCGCTTGTGTTGTAACAGACGACGCGTTAGATGAAAAGACGCTTAAGATTCTTAACAACACAATTGCAGAAGTGACTGTGGAAATGGAAGCAATGCGTCCAAACACTGCAATTGCTAAGCTGATTGTGTTGAATAATCACTTAACTTCTCTTCCTCATGTGCCTCGTGCAGCTGTTGAACCGCTTGTTCTTATGCTTTCTCCAATTGCGCCGCATATTTGCGAAGAAATGTGGAGCAAACTTGGGCATACTAAGTCTATTGCTCACGCCGATTGGCCTGTTGCGGATTCTCGCTACGTTGGTGCAGATACTGTTACGGCCGTTGTGCAAATTAAGGGCAAGGTTCGCGCAAAGCTTGAAGTTGACCCGAATATTGAGGCTAGCGAGCTTGAAAAGCTTGCGCTGGAAGCTGTAGCTGATCGCTTGGGCGGCAAGGCTCCTCGCAAGGTTATTGTAAAGGCTCCTAAGATCGTGTCAATTGTTCCTGACGAAAGCTGAACGATTTATAAGTTTTGCTAATAATCTGATACGGCTTTTATAAATATCAAATAGGCTGTATCCACAATTGAAAATTTATCTTGCAAAGCACCTGCTTTCTACGAATAGTAGAAGGTAGGTGCTTTTTGTTTGTAAACATGCGTAAGTGTGCATAAGTTCTAAGGGGGAAATTTTGGGAGAATTTAAGCAAAATTATGAAAAATTTACGAATAATAGATTTAGTAAAGTTGGTTTTGAAAATAAGAAAGCTGAGTCTCTTTCTCAACTATCTAGAGGAGTGCTTTCTATACGCAATCCGCAAACTAAAGCGTACTTTGGAGAAAATTCTGTTGATAATACGCAGACTAAAGCGTTTTTACCAAAGCATGCAATCGTAGAAAATAATGATAATTTGTATGCAAAAAAATCTCGTTTTAGTGTAAAACCAGCTCATATGCTTGCTATCATGCTTATTTTGATTACTGCGCTAAGCGCGAGTCTTACCATGCTTTTTAGTCAGGCAGTAACTTATAACAAAATAATTTATGCGCAAAATGATTCGAATAACTATAAAAGCAAGGGTTTTAGTAAATCTAATAAATTTTATGAAGAAAAGACTGAAGAAAAGACTGAAGATAGTGCAAAAACAGAGAGAAAAAAGAGTATAGAAAGCGAAAATAGCGCGGAAAATAGCAGTGTAGAAAATCAATCTGCAAAATCTTCTACAGAATCATCATTAGATGAGTCTGGGAGAGTAAATATAAACAGCGCAACTTTAGAAGAATTGCAAACGATTAAAGGTATAGGTCCGGCAATGGCAAAACGCATTATAAGTCAGAGAAATTCGGTTGGTAAATTTAGAAGAATTGAAGATCTGCTAAAAATTCGCGGAATAGGTTCTAAAATTTTGAAAAAAATTCGCAGTATGGCTTTTGTTGGCTAAAAAATTTCGTTAATAGCGTATTAGGGGGAGATATGCTAAATGAAGAAAATGGTAACAAGGATTTTCGTATGATTCCTGTTGCTTTAGCAATGTGGGTGGGTTGCTTGCTGGGAAAATATTTTGCAAAAAATCAGCAGAATTGCGTTTATTCAGTAGTTTTGTATATTTCATTATCTTTATTGCTGGTTTTTGTTTTTAGTGTTTTAGACGTAAAATTCTTCGAAGTTTTTAAGTTTATAAAACGGTATAATCTGCTTATAATACTAACTTCGTACGCTATGATTGCGGCTATTTTATTGGGTTTTGTACATCAAATTATGTTACAAAATGATCCTGTATTTCGTTACGCTAACAAAAATTCGAATAAGATTGCGTTAGTAGAAGCGAGTGTTGTAACTCCGATTCGTTCAGCTGCGCCATTTTTAGGTGATTGTAAGGCGAAAGTAGAAGTGCGATATTTAAAAAATGTAGGTAAAGATAACGCAATTGACAGTAGTCAGATTTTAAAAAGTGGTATTAGTGCGCAACTTTACGCGTATAAGCCTGTGTGCGATAAAATCTTGTATGGTTCTACAATTAAAGGATTAGCTCGCCTTAAAATTTCTCGTTTTAATAGAGATATTCCGGAAATAACTCTTTTAAAAACGGGTAGTAAGTTTAATATTTCTAAAAATGTAGATTTTGTTCATTATTTTGCAAACTATATGTGGAATGCGTTTTACAAAGTGACTCAAGAATTAGATGAGCAAGGTAGGATGCTTGTGCCTGGAATTACAGTTGGAATGTTAGGCCAAGAGTTTGTTCAAACTGATGCAGATTTTAATTCACAAGACGAATCTGAAAAATCTGAAAATGCTATTGATAAAACTTATGCAGAAATCACAAAACAGCATTTTCAGCACGTAGGAATTATGCATATTATGGCTGTTTCAGGAGGGCATTTTCTGCTACTAGCTTTAATTGTGCGTCGCGTTTGCGCGTATTTTCTTGTTCCTAGATTTTTTACTGCTTTTGTGCAACTTATTTCGCAATTACTTTTAGCTATTCTGGTTTATCCTTCTGCTTCTGTGCTTAGAGCAGCTTTTATGGGAGCAGTTTCGGCAGTAGCGTTCGCTGCGAAAAGACCGTATCAATCAGCAAGCGCACTTAGCTGGACTGTGATATTAGTTTTGCTTGTTAAACCAAATTATTCCTGGGATTATGCTTTTGCTTTTTCCTGTGCTGCAACTTTCGGAATTATTACAGTTGGCGCGAGAATAAGAAAAACTTTTGTTGTTTTTATGCCAGATTGGCTTGCTTCGATTCTGTCGATGACTTTTTCTGCGCAAATATTTACTTTGCCAATTCAAATGATGATTCAGCCTGAAGTTTCTCTTATGTCTGTTCCTGCAAATATTGTTGCTTCTCCTCTTATGGATATTGCTACTTTATGTGGGCTTATTTCTTTAGTTTTAGCGTGTTTTTCGGGAGGAATTTCGCTTATTTTTGCGCATTTTGCGGCATCTGCAACTTCGATTATAGAAAAGTGTGCTAGTTATTTAGATGATTCTTCCGTCGGCGTTTTTGCGTGGAGTAAGGGAGTAAGTGGAGCGTTTTTAATGATTATTACGGAACTCACTTTAGCAGTAATTTTTATTGTTATTATGCGTTTTCTTAGTAAATCTTATTTATTTAATAATATTCAGTATGCTAGTCGAATTATGGCAGGCTCTTTCAAACGAAAGTATAGTGAAGCGCTGGAAATATTTGATTATGATAAGAAGTAAATTTCGCATAAAAAGATACTATTAATATGAAGTCTTTAAAAAGTCTTTAAGAGTTGCAGCAAAATTAGTAAGGAGCAACATGGTTGCCAATAGCAGAAGCTCGGCAAAAGTAGCGTCCGTAACGCTAGTTGTTGGCGGTGACGCATACTTAAATGAGCTTAATTCTCGAGACGTGCGAGAAAAAATATTAAGTAGCTATCCTGAAGCTGATGTTGTTTATCTTGATGCTGCTAACAGCGATCAGTACGAATTTAATGAAGCAGTAGGTCCATCGCTTTTTTCGCAAGGAAATATCGTAGTAATTTCGGATTTGCAGAATTCTGAAGAAAGTTTTGTTGCTGCAGTAGAAAATTTTTGTAAAGAATCTTCTGGAAATGCTGGAAATGCTGGAAATTCTGATTTAGAAACGAACGCAAGTTGGGTAATCGCAAGGCATGAAGGCGGCGTAAAAGGAAAATCAATAATCACGCGCTTACAAAAAGCTGGAGCGCAGATTATTACGGTTCCTGATCTTAAAAAAGATGATGCGAAATTGAATTTCGTACTAAGCATGTTTGAAAGACGAAACCGCACAATAGAGCCTCAAGCAGCGCAAAAAATAGTTGCAGTATTAGGTGGCAAAACCGAAGAGCTAGCTGCATTGTGTTCGCAGCTTTGTTTCGATTATGATGACAGCACAATTACCCTTTCGTTAGTAGACCGCTATCTTCTTGCAGATCCGCAAGTAACTGGCTTTTTTGTAGCAGATAAGGCTGCAGTAGGAAATTACGGAGAAGCTCTTCTTGCTGCTAGAACGGCAGTATCTCAAGGAATTGATCATATAGCTTTAATTGGTGCTCTTGCAGCTAAAATAAGGCTTTTAGCTAAAGCAATTGCGGTTCGTGACGGAAGTATTTCACAGGCTGAATCTAAAGCAAATCCTTGGGCTATTAAAATGGCAATGCGCCAGCTTGCAGGGTGGAATAATGCTGGTATAGCCGAATGTATTAAATGTTTAGCTTGGGCAGATGAGCAGTGTAAAAGTGGAAAAAGTGACGCTGATTATGCACTTGAGTATGCTATTATGCTGGTTGCTTCTAGAGGACATAAGAAAGAATAAATTATGATAAGTGAGCAAAAATCGAGCGACATGACTTTGCGTAAAGTTATTGCCACTTGTGAGGATATGAAAGAGCTTGGTTGCGCTGTAGCAAAAGTTGTAAAAGAAGGAGATGTGATTTTACTTTCAGGTCCTCTTGGGGCTGGCAAAACCACGTTCGCTCAAGGTTTTGGCGCAGGTCTTTCAATTAGCGAGCCGATTGTGTCTCCAACTTTTACTATTGCGCGCGAATTGCGAGGTGCTTTTGCGGATGGCAAGCCGGCTACGCTAATTCACGTTGATGCTTACCGTTTGGGTGGTGAGAATTTTGCTCCAGGTCAAGATACTGTTTCGCGTTTGCTTGACGAGCTTGAATCTTTGGGACTTGACGAAGCTTTGGAAGAGACAGGAGATGGCACTGTTGTGCTTATGGAGTGGGGCGAGCAAATGGCTGGAGTGCTTGCGTCTGAGCGTTTGGAAGTTCATATTGAAAGGCCTGTTGACTCTTTGCAAGTAGATGATTTTACTAGCGACGGTGAGCGAATCGTAACTTTGAAAGCTGTTGGTAAGGATTGGCTTAATCGAATTGCAAAATTGTAATTAGAAATACGTGAGTAAATATCGCAAGTAAATATCGCAATAAATAAAGCAAGTTGTGGTAAGCGAGTAAGCTAGTTGGGTACGTGACTTTGAGGAATTAACATGAGTAATACGCTGATTATTGATACTTCATTTGGTTCTACTGTTGGAATTGTGGGTTATGAGCCGATTGTTGAAACAGATTCTCGCACTCACGTGGAGCGCTTGCAGGTAAATATTGCGAAAGTCGTGGAGTCTGCTGGTCTTAAGCCTTCTGATATTGATCGTGTGGTTGTGGGAGTAGGGCCTGCTCCTTTTACGGGACTTCGCGCGGGATTGGTTGCTGCGAAAGCAATCGCGTTCGCTAATAATGCTCA
The DNA here is from genome assembly GCF_055326835.1 of Gardnerella sp. C0684A1. Taxonomy (NCBI): domain Bacteria; kingdom Bacillati; phylum Actinomycetota; class Actinomycetes; order Bifidobacteriales; family Bifidobacteriaceae; genus Gardnerella; species Gardnerella sp. C0684A1. The sequence continues at coordinate 73,002 of NZ_JBLTSX010000004.1, forward strand.
AATTTTGGGGTGCGATAGTCTTCTTCCTCAAAGTTTGATGATGCGTTCTGGTGCCTTTGAAGAAGCGCGCAAAAATGGCGTTATTTGCAAGGATTTATTGCTAAATATTCCGGATTCTGCTGATTCTTGCGATTCTACAGTTCATCATTATGTGCTTTCGTTAAACGATGCTCGTCGTCGCCAAGTGTACATGTCTTTGTACGATGATGAAGGAAATGCTGTAGTAAATATGGATATTGACTATCCGCAGAACGTAGTTGCGCGCGTGAACGAGTATTTAGCAAGTAAAAACGATGAAAATTATTGCGTAGATGTGCTCGGACACGGTGCTAAAAAGTACGTTGAAGATTGGCGAAATATTTCGCATATTGGCGTTATTGCTGAAGTTTGCGCACTTGACTTGGGTGTACAAGGCTTGCAAATTTTCGAGCAGTGCTCTTTGGAATGTGCAAATAAAGATGAGCATGTAAAAGCTGTTGAACCGCTGTATTTGCGCCGTCCTGACGTGTCTGTACCAAATCCGCTTAAGCATGTGCTTGGATCTGGCGAGGCAACTAGAGCTAAAGAAAAATAGAAGCGTTTTAACGATTTGAGTAATTATGATTGTTGATATAACGCGTTCTAAATTTCCGGCAGTAGACGAGAGCTGCAATATAGTGCAGAAATGCGATTTTACGTGCGATGAGTTAGCGCAAAAAATAGCGCCTATTGAAGCCGACTTATTTGGTAAAGGCTCATGGAATAAGAGCATGATTTCGCAGGAATTGCAAGCTCCTATGCGCGCGTATTATGCAGAAATTGACGAAAATACGCATACGTTATGTGGGTATGCCGGATACTGGTTTGACGGCGACGATGCACAAATAATGACAATCGGCGTTGCAAAACAATATCAACGAAAAGGCATAGCCTCTAAGCTTTTATCAACCATGATTAAAACCGCAAAACAGATTGGTGCTAAACGCATGCTGTTAGAAGTGCGAGTCGATAATGTTCCTGCGCTCGCTCTGTATGAACGTTTTGGTTTTACGAAAATGGGTTTGCGAAAACGTTACTATCAGCCAGAAGGCGTGGATGCGTACACGATGTGCGCTGATCTAATCGAAAAAAATAACGCAAACGAGGAATAACGAGAAATAACGAGGAATAGCAATGAGCGAAGCAATCGTATTGGGAATTGAATCAACTTGTGACGAAACTGCCGCAGCAATTGTGCGCGGACGTACGCTGGTGTCAAATGTGGTGGCATCTTCAATGCAAGAGCATGCGCGTTACGGTGGCGTAATTCCAGAAATTGCTTCTCGTGCGCACGCTGAAGCTTTTGTGCCGGTTGTTTCTAAAGCTTTAGCAGATGCAAATATGGATTTAAGCGATATTGACGCGATTGCAGTAAGCGCAGGTCCTGGTCTTGCAGGCTGCTTAGCTGTGGGAGTTTCGGGAGCTAAAGCGCTGGCTTGGGCTGCAAATAAGCCAATTTATGGTATTAATCACGTAATTGGGCATATTGCAGTAACGCAATTGCAATTCGGCGACGTGCCGGAAGATGTGCTTGCTTTAATTGTTTCCGGCGGTCACACTTCGCTACTTCACGTAAACGATATTGCAAGAAGTATTGACGTTGTTGGCACAACTTTGGACGATGCTGCAGGCGAGTGCTTCGACAAGGTTGCGCGCTTGCTTGGATTCCCATACCCTGGTGGTCCTCATATTGATAGGCATGGCAGGCTTGGTAACCCGGATACTTTGAAAGTTCCGCAAGGTTTGACGCAAGGTCGTTCCGGCAAAGAGCATCCTTACGATTTCAGCTTCTCGGGTGTAAAAACTGCTGTTGCGCGCTGGGTGGAGGCACGTGAGGCTCAGGGTCTTGAAATTCCAGTCGACGACGTGTGTGCTTCTTTGGCTAATTCTGTGGCGGAAGTGCTTTCACGCAAAGCTATGATGGGTTGCGAGCAGTACGGTTCTAAAACATTGATGATTGGCGGCGGATTCTCTGCTAACTCGCAGCTTCGTGAACATTTGTTGGCTTGCGGCAAGGAGCATGGAATTGAAGTACGTTTGCCGGAGCTTAAGCTTTGCACAGATAACGGCGCTATGGTTGCAATGCTAGGCGTGAATTTGGTGGAAGCTGGGGTTCGTCCTTCTGCTCCAGATTTTGCAATAGATTCTGCTATGCCGCTTACGACGGTAAGTTTATAATAGTAGAAATAATAAAATTTGCGCTAAAAAGTAGTGATAAAAGAGTAGCTATAAAAAGTTTTTCGAAAAATAAGTGAGGTGTTTTGTGCAGTCAGTTAATTCGCGTAGTGGAATGTTGCGAGTAGGTGAGAAGATTCAGTTCACTGATCGTAAAGGTAAGCGAATTACTGCACAACTTGTTGTGGGCGGTGTTACGCAAACTGAGCACGGTCTTATACGTCACGACGATGTGATTGGCCAAAGTGAAGGCATTGTAATTACTACTGTTAGTGCGAAGCGCGAAACGCAACAAGCTATCTCGGATCCTTCTAAATCTTCCAATAAGCCTTGGAAGGCAGCACGCGCTATTGGTGGCTGGGATTATGTAGTTATGCGACCTCGCATGGTTGACTACGTGCTTTCTATGCCTAGAGGTGCGCAAATTATGTATCCGAAAGATATTGCGCAAGTAATTTCTCTTGGCGATATTCGTTCCGGTATGCGCGTTTTAGAGTCAGGTGCTGGCTCTGGAGCTATGAGCTTAAGTCTTTTAGATGCAGTTGGGGAGAGTGGAAATCTTACTACGATTGAGCTTCGCCCGGATTTTGCGCGCATTGCTGAATCTAACGCAACTTTGTACTACGGTAAGCGCCCAGAATGGTGGAATCTGCTTACTGGCGATTTTGATTCCGTTGCAAAAACCCTAGAAGCTCATAGTGTTGATCGCATTATGCTAGACATGCTTGACCCTTGGAATCGTCTTGAACAAGCGCATCGCGTTATTGTGCCGGGAGGCGTGCTTGTTGCGTACGTGACGACTACTACGCAAATGTCTAGAATGGCTGAAGCTTTGAGAGAAAGCGGCATGTGGACAGAGCCGGAAATTCAAGAAACCTTGGAGCGCACTTGGAAAGCGCAAGGTTTAGCGGTTCGCCCAGATCACGCGATGATTGGTCACACTGGATTTTTGATTGTTTCGCGCGCAATGGCAGAAGGTTTTAGCGCTTTGAAGAAGCGTGAGCATGGAACTAAAGATACTGTTAGCGATATTGACGATATGACAGAAGAAGAGCGCGCTGAACAGTTGGAAGACTTGTCTTTGCGCGATATTTCGGATCGTAAACTTCGTAAAGTATTGCGCGATTTAGACGTGCAGCTTGCGCAATTGCCGCAAAGTTCGCAGCTGCAAGAGTCGCAATCGCAAGAGTCGCAATCTGCGCAACAATCAGCGCAACAATCAGCGCAACAATCAGCGCATAATCAAGCTAAGTAGGAGAGCATTATGGCATCACCAATGAAAAAGCTTATGAAGAAAGCACATCATAGTAAGTACGTTTTGTTGCTGATGCGTCATGCGAAGGCTGAAGCTCCTGAAATGGGCGACGACTGGGGTCGTGGCCTTACCGATAAGGGCTTAAAGCAGGCGAAAATTATGGCAAAAGGCTTGGAATCTTTAAAACTTGTGCCAGATTATATTGTGTGTTCTAGCGCGAATCGCACTGAGCAAACTTTGAAGCGTATGCTTAAGCGTTTCGGTGATACTCCTGTGGTTGAGTCTCGCAAAAGTCTTTACGACGGCGGAATGCAGTCTGTTATGGACGAGTTGCATGATATTCGAAACGATGTTCATACGACGATGATTGTGGGTCATGAGCCAACGATGTCTATGGCTGCGCAGTGGCTTTCTTCACCTGATTCAGACCCTGATGTGCTTGGAACAATGCGCTTAGGACTTTCTAACGCCTCTGTTGTGGTTCTTGTGTCGGATCGCCCATTTTCCACTTGCGGCTTGCGTGGCGCAACAGCGCTCGCAGTACTCACTCCCAAATCCTTTGAGTAGTGTTTACATATGTACTCATATTTTGAGTGAGTGTGAGCAATGTGAATTGCTTGGTCGAGTAATATAAAAGCGGAGCGATAGTAATAATCTTGCTGATGAATACTATTTTTGAAAGAAAGTAACTAAAAACTAAACTTAACTATGCAACCGCTAAGTCCAAGTAAGGTATAAGAGCGTAGCGCTGCGAGACAAGCAATTCCCATTGCTCACACCTGATTATCCGTCATACAACACACTTCGTCCAATAGAAGGAACACACGCAATTGAGCATATAAATTTAATTTATAACGACACCCAAAGTTCGTGAATGACCATTTTAAGCGAATTTTTGCTAAGCTAAAGCGAGTCACGAAGAATATTTTGGAGGATCGTATGTCTGTTTTAACTTCCGTATCTGGTTTCCCTCGTATTGGTGCTAATCGCGAGTTGAAAAAAATTATTGAACGCTACTGGAAGTCTGACGCAATCCTTGACGATGTTCGCGAAGAAGCGAAAGTTTTGAGAGCAAGGCATTGGCGTTTGCAAGCAGAAAACGGTATAGATCTTATACCTAGCAATGATTTCAGCTACTACGATCAGATGTTAGATACTGCGATACTTCTTGGTGCTGTTCCTGAGCGTTATACTGCTCTTAATTTTGAAAATAAAGAAGATACTCTTTTTGCATTAGCTCGCGGCTACCAGGGCGAACGCGGTGATGTTACAGCATTACCAATGAAGAAGTGGTTTACAACAAACTATCATTACATTGTGCCGGAAGTTGAGAATGCACAAAACTTGCATTTGGCTGGCACTAAGCCTTTTGATGAGTTTTTGGAGGCTCGTGCTCAAGGTTTGGAAACAAAACCTGTGCTCATTGGCCCATACACTTTTTTGAAGCTTGCTAGAACCCCAGAAGCGCAAGAGTTGAAAGTAACAGAGTCTGTGATTTCGGCGTTAAGTAACGCTTACGCGAATATTGTGAAGCGTTTCGGTGAGCTTAATGCGTCATGGATTCAGTTTGATGAACCGTATTTGACTTTAGATAAAGAAGATGGCGATTTAGAGCTTTTCGAGTCTCTTTATAAGCCGGCTCTTGAAGCGCGTTCCGATGAAGTTAAAATTTTGCTCAATACTTACTTTGGTCATATTGCTGATGCTTACGAAACAGTAAATAATCTCGGTTTTGATGGTATTGGCGTTGATTTGGTTGAAGGTAAGGAAGAAAATCTTGCCGCTATTGAGCGTTACGGCGTAAACGAAAAAACTACGCTTTTTGCAGGCGTTGTAAATGGTCGTAACATTTGGCGTAATGATTATGCTGTAAGTCTTGGTTTAGTTGATGCGATTCGTGAGAAGGTTACGAGTCGTGTGGCTGTTTCTACTGCTTGCTCACTTCTTCATGTGCCTTTTAGTACAGTTGGTGAGGACGCTTTGGGTGCGGAAGTATTGCAACATTTTGCTTTTGCTGCGGAAAAATTGCAGGAAATTCAAGATATTGCAAAACTTGCAGAATCTAGTGAAGAAGAGCGCAAAAACAGTGCTGTACTTGCTAAGAATCAGGCTTTATTTGATGGTTCTCGAGTGCAAACAGACGCGGATGTGGCAAATCGTTTAGCTAATCTTAAAGAATCTGATTTTGTAAGAGAGCCTGCACGAGCGGAGCGTCAACGTTTGCAGAAAGAAGCGCTTGGTTTGCCGGATCTGCCAACAACAACTATCGGCTCTTTCCCGCAAACTAAAGATATTCGTAACACTAGAGCCGCTCTTCGAAAAGGCGAGATTACGCGCGAAGCTTATGACGAGTTTATGCGAGAGCGTATTGCTCAGTGCATTGAACATCAGGAACAAGTTGGTTTGGATGTGCTTGTTCACGGCGAGTTTGAGCGCAACGACATGGTTGAATATTTCGGCCAGCATTTGCGTGGCTTTAAGTTTACGAAGAACGCTTGGGTGCAGTCTTACGGTACTCGCTGCGTGAAGCCTCCAATCGTGTGGTCGGATGTGTCTCGCGAGTCTGCGATTACTGTTGAATGGAGTGCTTATGCTCAAAGCTGCACTAAGCATGTTGTTAAGGGCATGCTTACAGGCCCGGTGACGATTCTTAACTGGTCTTGGCCTCGCGAGGATATTACTCACGAGCAGCAGACTCAGCAGTTGGCTCTTGCTATTCGCGATGAAGTGTTGGATTTGGAGCGCGCTGGTATTCGTGTGATTCAGATTGATGAGGCTGCTTTGCGCGAGAAGTTGCCGCTTCGTCGCTCTGATTGGCATAAGAAGTATTTGGATTGGGCTATTCCAGCTTTTCGCTTAGTACATTCTGCTGTGGCTGCTACTACGCAGATTCACACGCATATGTGCTATTCGGAGTTTAATGACATTATTCGCGATATTGACGCTATGGATGCGGACGTGATTTCTTTCGAAGCCTCTCGTGGAGATTTGGTTGTGCTCGACGCTATTCATGACGCGCATTTTGAGACGGAAGCTGGCCCTGGAGTTTACGACATTCATTCTCCGCGCGTGCCTGGCGAGGCTGAGCTTGTTGAGCGTATTCACGAGATTTTGCGTAAGATGCCTGCCGAGAAGCTGTGGATTAACCCGGATTGCGGTCTTAAAACTCGAGGCGACGCAGAAACTTGGCCGAGCTTGGAAAATCTGGTTGCTGCTGCTAAAGAAGTGCGTGCACAATTGCAAGCTAACAAGCTAAGCAATCAGCCGAGCAAGGGGTGAGTGATGCCTTATAAACCAAAGTTTTCGCTGGAAGTTTTTCCACCTAAGCGCACATCTCCTATTGGTACGATTTACGATACTTTAGATGGTTTGCAAGGCCTCGACCCGGATTTTATTTCGGTTACTTACGGCACTGGAAAGCTGCAGGATCGTACTGCTACTGCGCGAATAGCGAACACAATTCGTTCAGAGTATGGTATTAAGGCTGTGGCTCATTTGACGGCTCGCTATCTTGACTATGATGCTGTTGACGAAGCTTTAGAAATGTTTAGTAACGCTGGTGTTTCTGGAGTTTTGGCTTTGCGCGGTGATGTGATTGCAGGTCAAGAGGCTGCCGGCGTTTTTGAGCACGCTAGTGATTTGGTGTCGTATATTCGTTCCAAGCGCCCGGATTTGCCTATTCTTGGCGCTTGCTATCCGGAGAAGCATCCAGAAGCGGAAACTTTGCAAGCGGATATTGAGAATCTTAAACGCAAAGTTGATGCCGGTGTTACGCATTTAATTTCGCAACTGTTTTACGATAATGAAGATTTTTTGCGTTTCCGTGATTTAGTTCGCGCTGCAGGCATTGACGTGCCGATTGAGGCTGGTGTGATGCCTGTGGCGAATGCTTCGCAAGTGCAGCGCATGACGAGTCTTTGCTCTTCGCGTATTACTTCACAGGTTTCCGCAATGATGAGCCGTTGGGGTAGTAACTCTGAGTGCTTGCGCGAGGCTGGCAGTATTTTTGCGTCACAGCAGATTAACGATTTAATTGCTGAAGGCGTGGATGGTATTCACTTGTATACCATGAATCATCCGGGAATTGCGCGCAGGATTTGGGCGAATGTGAAGCCACTTTTTACGAAAATCGGGTAGGTGAGTGTCTACTAGCGCTTGCTTTTCTTATTTTCGTGAGCGTCGCTTGCGTGAGCGTTGTTTGCGTGAGCGACGTTTCTTCTTTCATCGTTTTTTGGCAGAAAAACATTCGGGAATTTTTTAAGCAAAGCGCTGTGAACTGGTGAAATTTTGCCAATAATCATTCCTACGCAAATTGAGAAAATCATAATCCAAGACAGAAGCTGCATTCTGTAAAGGAAGGCTATAATAATCATTGCAAAACTCAGTACGCTAAGTGCTTGTTGAGTGACGTTTTGCTGTTTTGTCATTGCTTTAACTTGTAGTGGTATTCCTGCGAAGTATATGCCGATTGCTAAGCAAATAAGTATGGCAAGTATTGATATTATGCTGCTGCTGGTACTGTTAAACACTTCTTGCCTTCCTTCTTAATTCTTTTTATTTTATTTTTATATTTTTTTATTTTCTATTTTTCGTGAAATCTTTAGTGCGCTTGAATGTGCGTTTCGTTGTTTTTATGCGCGTTCGTTGCGTTTTCTTTTATACTATAATATTTTTCTACTATAGTATAAAAATTTGATTTTGCGACGTGCGAATGTATAAAATTTAAAGAAATGTATAAAATAAATACATAAGCTGGTAATGATTTTTTAAGACAAATATGTGTGTAAAGTGTATTAATTTGGGTTGATTGTTCTAAACTTATGCTTATTCTTAATTAAGAAACTATGATTATGATCACACAATTGTGAAATTTTAAAAAATAAAAAGAGTGCGCGAAAACGTTGGAATAATGTGGCTCGGGGGGGGGGGGGTAATGGCTATTAGTTGTTATAGAGAATCTTTCTTAAAATGCGTTTAACTGCTAGGATGAATCCTAGTTCTACATTATGAAAGATAATACGTTATAACGAAAGGAGTTATAAGTGAATTGTATATATTCATTATTTAATTTCTTAGTTTGTTTTGATCGTATTTAGTTTATTTAATTCTTTCATAATTTTTCAAAAAATTTTAACAGAGATATAGAGACTTAAAACACATAAACATATAAAAGGAAAAACGGAAGGATATATCATATGGCTAATTCAAATTCCGGAAAGCACGCTCGCAAGGTAACGCTGGATGCTGCAGTAAGTAATGCGATTGAAAAGGCTGTTGACGCTCGCAAAGTGGCGGCGTTTACGGTTGGTGCCGCTGGCGTGCTGGCTGGTGCGGCGTTCGCTTTTGGTGCAACTCCTGCAATGGCGGCGGATGCTGGTGCTGCGGCTGATACTAATACTGCTCCTGTGACTGCTGGTGAGAAGGCTGGTAAGAAGGCTGATGCTGGTAAGAAGGCTGATGCTGGTAAGAAGGATGATGCTGGTAAGAAGGATGATGGTAAGGCTGATGCTCAGCCTGAAGCTAAGGAAACTGAGTCTAATAACGCTGAGGCCAAGGACGCTGCTAAGCAGGAGCAGACTGGCGATAAGAATCAGACTGACGCTAATAAGCTTGAAGAAAAGAATCAGACTGAAGAGAAGTCTGCTACAGGGGAGCAGACTGAGCAGTCTGTAGCAAAGACTGAAGATAAGAAGTCTGAGAATACTACAACTACTGAAGATACTAAAGATAAATCTACTGTTGTAAATAAGCGTTCAAAGCGTGATTTGAGTGATAAAGCTCCACAATCTGATGATACTGCGTCTGAAAATCAGAATCGCGCATCTGATGGTACAGCAAATCCAGATCCTAATAAAATTACGCCAGACACAAAAGATACTACTAATACCAAGATTGAAATTAACGAGAATAACGCTGGCACTATGCCAAATGCGTATGCTTGGGGAAGCTCAGACAATACGTATAGCAAAGCTGGCGAAACACACACCGTAACCTTCCACTTTGATAAGCCAAAAGATGGTAGCAAGATTACCAGTATTGCTATTTTCCCTTCTAAGACAAATGGTTTCAATAATGAAAAAAGTGAGAGAGGTATTGATTTTTACTCGAAAAATTCAGGTAAACACCAAGCCTATTCTGGCGAATATGAGTTTACTGCGAATGATGATGGTTCTGCTGACCTTAAGATGAAAACTCTTTTTAGGGATGGTAACCTTAATGGAGGCGCTGAGAAGTATACAGCCAGTCGATCTATTTTCGTGTATGTAACTAATAAAGATGGTAAAGAAGATATTGCTTATAAAACAAACGTATTCCGCACTGTAACGCTTGTTCCGCCAAAGACTTCTGGCTCTGTGGTTCTTAAGTATAACGAGCAGCTTACTCCTGAAAAGGTTCAAGCAGCAATTACTGAAGCTGGCAATGTTGAAACCGCGCGTAGTGATAAAAAGTCGGTAAATGATCAGCTTTCTGGAGCATTTACGCAAAATATTAACGTAAAATCTTCGGATGCCTACGACAAGACTACGTTTGATGCTATTAATAAGGAAACATCAGCTAAAGGCGCAAAAGATAAGACTTATGAGGCTGGCGCGAAGACGCTTAACACTTATATGGTTACGTATTTGGGCTTTAAGTCGCAAGCTATTCCGCTTACGGTTGCGCGCTATGATACGCGCATCGATAAGCCGATTGTTGAGGACACTGACCCGTCCAAGGTGTCCGACGAGGTAAAAGCCGATATTAAACGCAAGCTTGCACAGCTTAATCATGTAGCTCAAGACAAGGTAAGCATCAACGATGACGGCACGTTCACCATCAAATTCGACGGCGTGGATCCAAACGACGCTCCTAAGATTCCTTTGCGCGACCTCGTGTTGAAGAAGCTTGAGGAAAAGGATATTTCTGTTCCTACAGCCGATAAAGCAGTCTTTGTTGCTAATCCGCTTGGCTACTCAAACGCCGAACTTGACCGAATTAAAACAGCTATTTTTGACGCTAACAAAGATAACCAAGAGCTTGGTCTTACCAGCAAAGATCAAATTACACTTTCCTACATTACGAGTGACCTTGTTAACGCAGGCGATGCTAATAAAGGCCGTTCAAACGGCTTACAAGAAAATAATATTAATGTAACCATTAAGACTGATAAAGCACTTGCGAAGTTTACTTCAGACATAATCAAAGATAAACTCACGCGTCTCCCAGATATTCGTACTGATTATAACGTTGAGCTTGTAAAGAATAAGCTCGATGGTCGCGATAGCGATGAGGGTTTCTCGTGGAGTGATGATAAACACACTACACTCATCTATCGTTATGACCCAACCAAAGCTCAAAAGTTCACCGCTCCTGAGATTGTGAAACTTATCAAAGCCACGCCTAAGGATCAGAAAACAGGTTTGCGCACGCTTACGGGTGGTGAAGCGCTCGATCACGAAGGTGCGCACGGCAAGCCACGCAAATCTCATATGAATTATTCAATTGATGAAAATGATGAACCTACTACCGAGCTGACCCTTGGTATGATGAATGGCGCATATTGGATAGGCGATCCACAAGTTGCTAACTCAGATGCGAATATGGGTGATGAAGAGTCGCAGGTGGGTAAGTATACATGGGACGACGAGGCTGGTTCTGTAACTGTTGCTGCTAAGCAGAACAAAGTTTTTAAGACACGTCTTTTTGTTGCACCATATGCTTTGACATATTATCGCGGTGTATACACAGATCCGTATAAAAAGAATCCAAACAACACGCCTAAGGCGATTAACGTTATCTTTGTGCCGCAGACGAAGAATAAGACGAGTGATTTGCAGAAGTCGATTGGCGAGCACAAGACAGTTGCTATTGAGGGCAAAGATGTTCCAACACAGTCAGCCTATTACAACGCTTCTGACAAGGTAAAGAAAGACTACGAAGATGCACTCAGTGCTGCTAAAACTTTGTACGATCAAGTTAAAAACACAGAAGAATCGAAGTTGACGGAGCAGCAAAAAGCCGATATTGACAATGCAACCATTAAGCTGGAAAAGGCTCGCAAAGCTCTTGATGGTGATGCTACCAAGAAAGAAGAGCTGAAAAAGTCGATTGATGCCAATGGCAAGGCTCAAGAAGGCAATACTGCAGCAACTGGTACGCAAGCAACGAATCAGTTCAAGAACGTAAGCGATCCTGACTTCAAGACAGCTGATGGTAAGGCTGACGAAGCCAGAAACAATGCAGCTAAAGAGGCTAAGAAGGCTTACGACAAGGCTCTCGAAGACGCTAAGGCGTTAAAGGACGACGCCAACGCCACGCAAAAGGCTGTTGACGAAGCCAAGGCTAAGCTGGACGAGGCTCGCAAGAAGCTTAACGACTTCACCACTAACAAGGATGGGTTGAGCGCAGCGATTGCCACGGATGGCAAGGTGAACACTGGCGATACGTCTAAGCAAGGTGATGAAAAACTCAAGACCGCTGACCCAACCTACCAGAACTCTACTCCTGAGCAGCGCAAAGCATACGACGACGCTGTAGCGCAGGCAGACAAGGTTTCCAAGGATCCAAACGCTTCCCAGAAGGAAGTAAACAAGGCTATTGATGATCTTAAGAAGGCTAAAGCTGTTCTCGACGCTAACGCAACCGACAAGGCTCCTCTTGACGCTGCTGTGCAAAAGAGCTTCGATAATCCTTCAAACGACGAAAGCAAACAAAGTGTCTTCTACAAGAACGCCGCCGCGAAGAAAGACACCGACCCTGCTGCTAAAAAAGCTGTTGAGGACTACGACAAGGCACTTGCAGAAGCTAAGAGAGTTCTTGGTGACAAGAATGCTACAAAGGCTGATGTAGACAACGCAAAGAAGGCGCTTGAAGACGCTGAAGCAGCACTTCATGCTGATAAGTATCAGACAAAAGCAACTGATTTAGCTGAAGCTATTGCAGACAACTTCAGTGGTTATTTGATGCCAGCCTACTTCAATGCCTTTGATAAAGCGCAAGCTGAGGGCAAAGATTCTCAAGCTGCCAAAGACTTCAAAGCCTATAACGACGCTTATCATGCTGCAAAAGATTTGATGGAACAATTAAAGAAGCCTGGTAGCACAATAAAGCAAACAGAAGTTGACGCGGTTAAAAATCAGCTTATTGAAGCACGCAAGATTATCGACGCCTATGCAACCGATACTAGCAGGCTTTCTGCAGCTGCGTTAAATGACCTTGCGATACAAAAAAGCCCTGCATACAAGAATGTATCCGCAGATGATGCGAGCGAAGAAGCAAAAGAAGCTAAAAAGAAGTATGACGCCGCAGTAGAGAAGCTGAAGAAGGCGCTTACTAACAAGCTCGACAAGGATCCAGATGCACAAGACACTAAGATTCCTGATGCAAAGGGTGACCCGACCTCCAAGAATTATCTTGATGGCATCCAGAAACACGCAAACGGTGAGCCGCTGAACAGGGATGTTGACGCAATCATTAAGGAAATGAACGCTGCAGCTGCTGACTTGAACAAGTTTGCAACTAAGACTGACGCTCTGCTTAAGTCTGTTAACGAGCATGACAATACCCAGCAGACGCCTGCATTCAAGAATGCAAATCAGCCTGCTTTCAAGAATGATAACGGCAGTGCCAATACTGCTAAGAATGATGCTGCTAAGGCAGCTGTAGATGCCTATGGTGATGCTCTTAATGCCGCAAAGGAATTGCTCAAGAAACCTGATGCAACGCAGAAGGAAGTCAATGACGCATTGAAGAAGCTTGACGATGCTCGCAAGGCACTTGACGCCTACAACACCGACACCACCAAGCTTGAAAAGAGCGTTGCCGAGCACGGCAAAGACGCAGATGGCACGAATCCTGCTGTTGAGGGCACAAAGGATTCTGATGCGTATCGCAATGCGTCTGATCCTCACTTCATGAAGGCAGATCCAAATGACGCAACTAAATTAGTTGAAGATACCCAGAAGAATGATGAGGCTAAGAAAGCTAAGGCCAATTACGACAAGGCATTGGCCGAAGCTCAGGAGCTTTTGAAGAAGCATGGCGATAAAGATACGCCACAAGACGCAAAACCAACGCAGAAGCAGATTAACGATGCGCTTGATGCTCTCGATAAAGCACGTACCAAGTTGGATACGTACAAGACTGACACCTCTAAGCTTGATGAGGAAGCAAAGAAGTCGACTGCAGACGGCGCTGCTCAGGCAACTGCTGGATCATTCGAGGACTCTCCAGAGTTCAAGAACGCCGACGCCAAGAAGGATGGCACCAACGAAAACGCCGATGTCAAGGCTTATAAGAAGGCACTCAAGGCTGCGCGTGATTTACTTTCTAAGAAAGACGCTGCTAAGTTCAGTGAACGTCCAACGCAGCAGCAGGTTGACGAGGCTCTTGATGCCTTGAAGAAGGCAAAGCAAACTATTGCCGACACCTACAAGACCAATGCGTCTTTGCTGAAGGATGCAAAGGAACTTGCGAGTGGCGACTTTAAGAACACGCCTGAATACAATAATGCTGTGGCTCTTAAGGATGACACCTCTGCGGCTTCTGAAAATAAGACCGCGGCTCAGAAAGCCGTTAATGATCTTGATGAGAACACTAACGACAGCGCTCTGAAGAAGGCCAAGGATATTCTCGATAAGTTCGATGAGAACGGCAATTTGAAGGCGGGTCAGACTTCTCCAACTCAGAAGGAAGTTGACGATGCGCTTAATACCTTGAAAGCTGCCATGGACAAAGTTACAACCGACTATCCAACTAACACAGACGCGCTTAAGAACGAAGTTGGTGATAAGGACGAACATGGCAAGGATGTAATACCTCCGTTTGAGGCGACGGTTGAGTACAAGAACGCGCTTGAACAGTCGAAGACGGAAACTGATACAACTGGCGATACTTCTGCAACCAAGAAGCTCAAGGACTACGCCGACAAGCTTGCTAAAGCAAACGAGCTTATCGAAAAGGTCAAGAATCCTGATCAAAATGCAAAGCCGGGAGAGCGTCCATCGCAAGCGGATGTTAACAAGGCGCTTGAAGATTTGAAGGCTGCCAAGAAGGCAATCACCGACAACTTCAAGACCAACGCGGCTAACCTCAAGAAGGAAGCTGACGATAAGGATGCGACTGGCAATGTCCACAATCCGAAGTTTGAGGACAGCCCAGAGTATCAGAACGCTCTTGCCAAGAAGGGTGATAGCCAGGAAGATATTCCTGATGTAAAGGAATACAAAGCTGCGTTGCAGAAAGCTCAAGACCTCTTGAAGAAGTTCAACGACGACGGTTCTGCGCCAAAGCAGGGTGAAACCGGCATCCCATCTCAGAAGGAAGTTGACGAGGCTCTTCAGACACTGAAGGAAATCAAGGAAAAGATTCTTGCCAACTACAAGACCAGCTCTGTTAATCTTCAAAAAGAAGTTGACTTGTCTAAGGACGGCAAAGACGACCCGCGTGATGACGTGTTCGAGAATACTCCTGCGTTCAAGAACGCCGATGCTGCGAAGGATGGTAGCGACGACAACGCCGACATGAAGGCATACCAGGCTGCGTTGAAGAAAGCCAAGGAGATGCTTGAGAAGTTCGACCGCACTACTGGCAAGCCAAAGACTGATCTTACAGCTGGCACTAAAATTCCAACTCAAAAAGAGCTCGACGAAGCCCTAGATGCATTGCAAGCTGCCAAGAAGAAGATTGAAGACAACTACAGCACAGTCAAGTCTGTTTTGCGTCAAGAGGCTGGTGATAACTTCACTAATTCTCCTGAGTATCAGAATGCTCAAGCTAAGGGTGATGATGCGTCTAAGCAGGCTCTTGAAGACTATAAGAAGGCGCTTGACGAAGCTAATTCTGTGCTTGATGATCCTAACGCAACTCAAGCTGAGGTTGACGCGGCTTTGAAGAAGCTTAAGGCTGCTAAGGATAAGCTTAGGGATGAAAACAGCACGGATAAGTCTAAGCTTAAGACTGAGGCTGATGCTGATGCTAGCTTCCGTAAGTCTGTGTACTTCATTATTGGTAACAAGGCTGATATTGAAGCGTATGAGAATGCTTTGGCTGAGGCTCGTAGCGTGCTTGCAGATCCTAACGCAACGCAGGCTCAGGTTGATGAGGCTTTGAGAAAGCTTCAGGCTGCTAAGGATAAGCTTAATCACCCGTTTGGCACTGGCAGTGGTAGTGGAATCGGTAGCGGCTATGACCCTAATGCTGGTGATGGTTTTGCTGTTGAGATTAGTGATTCTCAGAGTGCTTCGGTTGATAAGTCTGCTTTGCAAATCGAAGTTAACAATGCTGTAGACACTAATGCAAACACTGCGGCAGCTAGAGCCTATAGGCAGGCTTTGGCTGAGGCTCGTCGTGTGCTTGCTGATGAGAATGCTACTCAGGCTCAGGTTGATGCGGCTTTGAGGAATCTTAAGGCTGCTAGGGCTGCGTTGCTTGGTAGTTTGCGTGGTGGTTCTGGTTTGAAGCTCGCTAAGACTGGTGCTGAGACTTCAATGTTTGCAAGTATTGCTGCGGCCTTTGCTGGCTTTGGTGTTGCAGGTGTAGCTTCTCGCCGTCGCAAGCATTCCAACGAGTAGTTTTGCGCGTAACTAAGCAAATTCCCTCGCAGGTTATCCTTCGATAATCCGCGAGGGTTTTTCATATGCACTAGGCACGCGTGAGGTGTGGGTGTTGCTTGTCTCGCAGCGCTGCGCTCTTATACTTTACTTGGACTTAACAGTTGCATAGTTAAGTTTAGTTTCTTACTTACTTTCCCTGCAAAAACAGTTATTAATCAGCGAGACTATTAACATCGCTCCGCTTTTATATTGCTCGACCAAGCAACACCCACTCCTCACACTCAACAGCCAAATCTACTCACAGTAGACTAATTGGTTTTAATCATAGGAATATTAGTGTGGTAGAGATTTGAGATTTTTCGCACTGAATGAGATGAACCTCAGCATCTTTGATGGTGATTCATCGAATGAAGAAGAAAAATCGAAGAATCTCGGCGATTAAACACGGTTATTAACGATTGGCACGCAGAGTTTGGGGGGATTTCTCTACGAGCACTAAAAGAGGACTGAGCGAACGTAAGTACAACATAAGCAAAGTTGTTTTACGTTAATAATGTTTTGCATGAATATGTAGCGAAGGCCGGGAGGTGCGAGGAGAGAAATCCCCCCAAACTCGCGCCACGCCAAAATCAGATACTCGCGTAGCGCTGCGAGACAAGTAACACTCACCACTCACCGCTCATCACACAACTCACAATCGCGCCACACCAAACACAACTCAATTAATACGCACATCGTTACTAACGCAGAACGCGTACTGCAAGAAGAACGAAAAAGAGGCAATGTGCGTTATGCGCGAGCGCTGACTGCGCCAGTAACACAAGCCATACTGTGTAGCCTTGTACAGCACCACAATGTAAAGTTGCGGTATGGAAAGTGCGAATAAAATGGATAGTGCAGCTGCTGAAACTAATTTTAACGAAAGCAGTGCAAGCAAGTTCGCGCTCACATCAAACGCGCTCACATCAAACGCGCTCACATCAAGAAGTCTTATTAAATCAGGCTTTGCTCGACCAGATGCTGCGCGTTGCGCAATGATAGCAATACACAAAAATTGCAATAAAATATCGTTTGAAACATTGCTAAAAAGCGCGCTTACTGTTGAAGATCCAGACTCTGCGGTACTTTCATTGCAATATTTAAGTGAAGCATATGAAGAAGTAATAAATAATATTTCAGATTCAAGTTCGCAAGTATCAGACGCGTTAACAAGTTTAATGCAAGTGTTGGGAGCGTCTAACGCGTTGGCGATGCTTATGCGCACAAGGCCTAATCTTATAAAAGCTGCAGCAAACGACCCTGAACATTTGTTTATAATGACTCGAGAAGAGCGTATAAAAGATTTACTTGATTCTATACAAGCGTATACTGCAACAGTTGTTTCTTCCGAAAGTAGTGATTCCAATTCGATTTACTTAACATCCCTTGGTTTTGCGCAAGCAGTTTCTGCGCTTCGTGCGCGCTACCGTGAGCATGTTGCTGTAATTATGGCGGCTGATTTAGCTAGCGCTGACCCTGTTGAAGTGCAGCCGGATATTAGCCGAAAGCTTTCCGACGCGGCGGATGCTGTTTTAGAGGCGGCTTTGACTATTGCGCGCGGCCAGGTTACTGGTTCTTCCGCGTGCAGGTTTGCGATTATTGCTATGGGTAAGCTTGGTGCGCAAGAAATTAACTACGTTTCCGACATTGATTTGATTTATGTTGTGGAACCGGCGGATTCTAGTAATAAGCAGAATCAGGATGCGGCTTTGCGTGTTGGTGCGTCTATTGCGATGGTTTTGCAAAAAGTGTGTCAGTCGGTTGTTATTGGCTCTGATGAGCCTCCGCTTTGGCAGATTGATACTGCGCTCAGGCCGGAAGGTAAGGATGGGCCTCTTGTTCGAAGCCTTGAATCTCACCGTGAATATTACGAAAAGTGGGCGAGTAGCTGGGAGTTTCAGGCGCTTTTGAAGTCTCATCCTGCAGCGGGGGATGCGGATCTTGGGAAAGCCTACCGCGATATGGTTGAGCCGCTTATTTGGAAGGCTTCTGGACGCGAGCATTTTGTGGCGGACTGTCAGCATATGCGTCAACGTGTTGAGTTGCTTATTCCGGCTTCGCAACGAGATCTTGACATGAAACTTGGCCGCGGTGGTTTGCGTGACGTTGAGTTTACTGTGCAAATGCTGCAACTTGTGCACGGAAGTGAGGATGAGTCGCTTCGAGTAAGGGATACTATTTCTGCTTTGCAGGCGTTGGCTCAGGGCGGCTACGTTTCTAGGTCTCAGGCGGCGATTTTGGCGGAACACTACCGTTTTGAGCGTGTGCTTGAGCATCGTCAGCAAATGTGGAGTATGCATCGCACGCATTTGTTCCCAGATTTGGGTGCGCAAGGAAACGGCGGTTTGGATCGTGCGCGCACAATTTCTACCGAGCAGCTTAATAATAATGAGCAGATTCGTCGTCTTTCTCGTGCTGTGCGGCTGCGTCCGGAAGAGTTAGTTGAGCGTTTTGATAAAGCTCGCCGTGAAATCCGCAATTTGCATAAGGATATTTACTATCGTCCTATGCTTCCGATTAATGCTCAAACGGATGCGGATCCTATTGTGCTTTCGCCGGAAGCTGCTCGCGCGCGTTTTGCTTCTATTGGTTTTGCGGATGCTGCCGCCGCGCAATTGCATGTTGAAGCGCTTACGGAAGGGCTTTCTAGGGCTGCTAAGATTCACAGGATTCTTCTTCCAGCTGTGTTGAAGTGGCTTGGCGACGGCCAGAATCCAGATATGGGTTTGCTTGCGTGGCGGCGTCTTGCGGAGCGTTTTGGCGGCAAGAACACGTATCTTGGTTTTTTGCGTGATTCTCCTTCTGCAGCTCAGCGTCTTTGCCACGTTTTAGCGGATTCGCGCTATCTTGGCGACGCTATGATGCAGTCAATGCAGTCTATTACTTGGCTTGGTGACGACGAAGCGTTATCTGCTCGCGATAGAGCAAGTCTTGATATGCAAACTAGCGCAATGGTTGCGCGTTACGCTAGTAATATTGCGGATTTTGCGCAGTCTTTGCGTGCGCTTCGCCGGCAGGAAATTGAGCGCGTTGCTTTAGCTTGGATGTGTGGTCTTATTGACGACGATACTTCTATGCGCGCTATGAGTGACGTTTTTGACGCTGTTTTAGACGCGGCTTTGTGTTGGTCTATGCGCGAGGCTGCTTTGCGCATGAGTTTTAGCTCTTCTCAAGCCGAAATTGCGATTATTGCGCTTGGACGTTACGGCGGTAGGGAAGTAAACTTCTGCTCGGACGCAGACATAATGGTAGTTTATAAGCCGGTTGGTGAAGATTGCGATTTAGATGCGGCTCACCGTTTTGCTCAAACAACTGTAGAGATTTTGCGCAATATTTTGCAAGGGTCTCTTACTCTTGAGCCAAAAATTATGGTTGATTTGGATTTGCGTCCGGAAGGAAAAGACGGCCCTCTTGTGCGCTCGCTGGAGTCTTGTGAAAAGTATTATCGTCAATGGGCGAGTACTTGGGAGCATCAGGCGTTGCTTCGAGCGCGTTTTGCTGCAGGTTCTAAAGATTTGGCGGATGCTCTACTTGATGGCGTTGTGAACGATTTGCGTTACTCTGCAAATCCTCTTAGTGAATCGCAACTTGCTGAAATTCGTAAGCTTAAAGCGCGTATGGAAGCGGAGCGTTTGCCTAGGGGAGTAAGTCGAGATAGGCATTTGAAGCTTGGCCGCGGCGGTTTAAGTGATGTTGAGTGGACTGTTCAGCTTTTGCAATTGCAATACGCTGGCACTTACGAGTCTTTGCGCGTGGTTGGTACGATGCAAGCTTTGAAAGCGTTGCAATCTGAGCATTTGATTGAGGATGAGGATGCTCAAATTTTGGAGAGATGCTGGCATATGTGCTCTGCGGTGCGCAACGCGAACTTCTTGTGGTCCGGGTCAATGTCTCGCGCGGATGTGATTCCAACAGACTCGTATTCGCTCGGCGGAATCGCAACTTATCTTGGATATGAGCCGAATCAGGGCCGCGTTTTTGAAAACGATCTTTTAGCAACCATGCGCCAGTGCCGTGAAACCATGTCTCGCCTTTTCTACGGCCGCTAGGCGTTATGGCGTAATTGCGTCATCTTAGTACGATTTGCGTTTATTGTTGCATTCTCTGCTTTAGGTTATAATTACAGGATGGGAGGTGATTTTTAATGAAAAATGCAGTAATAAGTAATGATGTAAAAGAAAGAGCTAATTCTTCAGTTTTTTATGCTGATGTTTCTGCACCTATAAAACAAGCAGTCAGTAGTGAAAATTTAGAAGAAAATGACGAATTATTATCTACTGATTTTGCTGCAAAACTTATGCATAGTTATAAGCAGTCAGTTTCTGGTTTAGCACGCCCATATGCGGATGTTTTTGCTGAGTTAGAAAAGGGCTTGTAATGAGTTCTTTTAATATTCTTGTTACTCAAGATGCAGAAAATGATTTAAAAAATATAAGAGACTATATTGCATCTAATATCTCTAAGAAAACTTCCGTAAGAATTATTAATCTTATTAAATCTAGTATTGAAAGACTGTCTCTTTTTCCTCAGTTCGCACCTGCAGTCAAGTATGAGCCTTGGAATTCACTTGGCGTGCGTCGTATAGTTGTAAAGAATTTTCTTGTTTATTACAGAGCTGTTTTAGAAGAAAATACAGTTTATATTTTGAAGGTTACTTATGGTAAACGTAATCAACAAACTGTATTGGAACAAATAGATTTATTGGATTGAATGCTTATTAAATGTTGCATAATAAGTTATAGTTCTTCGCCACTCCGGGTGGTGGATTCGTCAAAGCTAATCAGTAATATTGCGTAGGTCGCGTGTGGTTGCGACCGTCTTGCCAACTGACGAAAGGTAAGCGATATTTATTATGACGAACGCAATGAACGCTTCTAATTCTTCTGTTTCTTCAGATCAAATTTTTTCTCGCAACACAATTGCAAATTCACTAGCAGGTAAAAGTGTTGTTACATTAGACGATATTTCAACGGCGCAAATACGAATGCTTTTAGACAAAGCGCGATACATTGATTCGCACCGTAAAGAAGTGGCTCACACTTGCGATGGCAGAGTGTTGGCCACTCTTTTTTATGAGCCGAGCACGCGCACTCGTTTAAGCTTCGAAACGGCAATGTTGCGTTTAGGTGGCAAGGTAATCGGCTTTGCAGGCGCGCAACTTTCCAGCGCAAGCAAAGGTGAGACTGTAAACGACACTTTGAAAGTTGTGTCTAATTATGTTGATGTTGTTGCAATGCGTCACCCAAAGGAGGGTGCGGCTTTCGTTGCTACGCAAGCTGTGAACACGCCTATTATTAACGCAGGTGACGGCGGTCACATGCATCCAACTCAAACTCTTGCAGATTTAGCAACGATTCTTGCGCGTTTTGGCAGACTGAATAATTTAACTGTTGGCTTGTGTGGCGACTTAACTTACGGCCGTACAGTTCACTCGCTTATTGAAACTTTGTGCCGCTTTGGAAACGTTCATTTTGTGCTGATTAGCCCAGATGAGCTTAAAACTCCGCAGTACGTAATCGACCGAATTAACGACACTCCTTCCTGCACTTACGAGGAAACTCGCGACTTGATGGAAGTTATTGGCAATCTTGACGTGCTTTATATGACTCGCGTGCAAGAAGAGCGTTTTACGGATCGCGAGCAATACTTGCGACTTCGCGACACGTACATTTTGACGGAAGAAAAGTTGCAGAAAGCAAAGTCGCATATGCCTGTGTTGCATCCTCTTCCGCGTATTAACGAGATTGCGGTTGATGTTGACGACGACCCTCGTGCAGCATACTTTGAGCAGGTTAAAAACGGTATGCTTATGCGCATGGCTTTGGAAAGTTCCGTTCTTGGCGACGAGCTTTGCGGCTACGAGCCAACAGATTTTGTGAACGTTCCAGAAGACGAATTGCAAGCGGTTGACGCACACGGAATTTCCTTAGCAGATCCTCGCGTACATACAACTGACGAGAATGCGCCTGAAAATCTTACATGCCCGAATCCTCGTTGCATAACAAACAGTGAGTTAACTCTTAAACGCAAGTTCTACAAAGCTGATTCTGACAGAAACGAGTATCGCTGCATGTATTGCGACGAAGAAGCAGAAACCAAGTAAAAAATCCGTAAAAGTCTTAATATAACTATAAAAATTACGCAAAACTAGGAGTGATATGAATAACGCAAACACCTTAACTTTGCGCAATATCTCCGTGTGGGATACTGGCGAACGAATCGATCTTATTGTTGATGGAGTTCGACAAGATGCCCTAATAGAGCCACATGCGCGTGTTGCTGGAGATATTGACGCAAGCGATTGGACTGTTGCTCCTGGTTTTGCGGACCCGCACGTACACTTCAGGGATCCTGGTCAAACAGACAAAGAAACCATGCTTACCGGAAGTGAAGCCGCTGCAGCAGGCGGATACACTCGTGTTCTTATTATGCCGAATACTATTCCTGCAGTAGACGGAGAGCCATGGGGAGTATCACCATTTGATGCAGAAAACGTTATAGATTATTTGCAGCGTTACGGTTGCTTTTATGGAGTAAAACTTCCAGTGCGATACGATTTAAGCGTGTGTGCTTCGCTTAGAAGAGCCGGCTTAAAACCAAGTCGTATAGAAAATTGGCGAAAATACGTTCCTGGAATTGACGACGACGAAAAAACTTCGCCAATGAAAAAGCATCCAGTGACGGCAATAAGTGACGACGGTGCTGCAGTTCCAGAACAGATTTTGCACGACGTGCTAGCTATGGCAAAACAAACTGGTTTGCCTTTCGTAGAACATTGCGAGCATCACGATACTGGAGCAGTAAACGACGGACCTGTAGCAAAAATTATGGGAGTTGGCGGAATACCGGCATCTACAGAACTAGCTATTGTGCAAAGAGATATTGACGCAGCGCGCGAAACTGGGGTACATGTACACTTCCAGCATGTGAGCACGGCCGCAGCTTTCAAAGCGATTCGCAAAGCAAAAAAAGAAGGTTTACCAATTACTTGCGAAACTGCTCCACACTACGTGGCTCTTTGCGATGAGGATGTTCTGCGATATGGGTCAATGGCAAAAATGAATCCGCCTCTTCGTTCAAAAGCAGACAGGCAAGCAACGTTAGCTGCTGTTGCTGACGGCACAATCGACATGATAGCAACAGATCATGCTCCTCACACTATGAAAGAAAAATCAGGCGATTTTGCGAGCACGCCAAACGGAATTATTGGACTTGAGTGCGCGTACGGAGTGTGCAGAAAAGTACTGGTAGACGCAGGATACACAGACGACAAGCATTTAATAGAATTAATGGCAGTAAACCCGATGCAATTAATGAGTAAAAGACCAACTGATATTGCAGCTTTACTAAACGTTTCGTCGAGATGTGCAAATAAGCGAACGCTACGATTAAGCATTACAGAGCATCCAGAAAATGTTGATCTAGTGCTGATTAATATGCATGAAAAATGGACAGTTGACGCAAATTCGTTCCATTCAAAAGCAAGAAATACGCCATTTGACGGCTGGCAGCTTACAGGCAGGCCGGTTGCTACGATTATTGGCTCCGAACTAGCATTCTCTAGAATGTAATTACAGTTAAGTGTGGGAAAATTATGGACGAACTGATAGAAGCAATAGAATCTAAACAAAATCCTAGTGTTGTAGGGCTTGATCCTAAACCTGAAATAGTTCCTGCTGAAATTATTAGCGCTCTTGCTGACGAAGTTTTACAAGAGGTTACAGGCGAAGAAGCGCTAGAAACTCTTCTTTCTACAGCATATTTTGAATTTAATCGTGCAATTATTGATGCGGTTGCTGACATTGTGCCGGCAGTAAAGCCACAAATCGCAATGTACGAGGCTTTGGGGCCTGCTGGAATGGACACGTATGCGATGACTTGCGATTACGCAAAATCGCGTGGACTAATCGTAATAGGAGATGCTAAGCGAGGAGATATTGGCTCTACTGCAGGACAGTATGCAGCACACTTATCTGGTTTCGCTAACTTAAGCTCCTACTTAAGTGAGGATACGAAAAAACTCCTTCAACCTTCTTTAGTAAATCTTCTTTCAGAATATACAAATAAAAACGTGTGGCATGAAGATTCTCTTACAGTAAACCCTTATATGGGTTCGGATGGTGTGGAACCTTTTATCTCGCAAGCAGAAGCGCATAATAAAAGCATTTTTGTGCTACTTCGCACATCAAATCCGTCTAGTAAAGAGCTTCAAGAGCTTATTTTGCAGGATGGAAAACCTGTATATGAGCATATGGCTGATTTGATTGAAAACTGGGGCGCTGCACACGTTGGAAAGCATGGTTACTCCAGAGTTGGTGCTGTAGTTGGAGCCACACATCCGGAGGAGGGGAAGCGTTTGCGCGAGTTGATTCCGCATACTTTCTTCTTGGTTCCAGGCTACGGTGCTCAAGGAGGAACGGCTAAAGATGTTGCCGGAATGTTTGATAAAAACGCTGAAGGCGCTATAGTGAACTCTTCGCGAGGAATTATTGGAGCGTGGAGAAAGTCAGAAAATTACGCTAAAAATCAAGGAAAACTTCAGCTTGATGATGTGCTTGATATTGTGCGCGATTCTGCTTATGATGCTGCTCGAAATATGCGAGATGACTTGCGCAATGCAGTATACCGATAAAATTTATAACTAAACTAAAAATATAATTAAAAATAAGACTAAAACTAAAAATAAAAGTAAAAATAAAACGCAACGGTACAAAACACATACAAGGGTAGGGGAAACCACATGAGTGATGGCATGTTTATTCCAACGCGAAAAGCTTCGGGAAACGCCATAATTACGTTACGTGAAGACGCTTTTGACTCTTCAGGTTCAAGCGCATTAGATGAAAGTAACAGTGCAAAATATTCGCGTCTTTTAGGGCGCAGAACTATAGAAGTGCTTAATAACGAGAAGCTTGATGAAGGCGTTTACCGTTTGACTTTGCGAGATTGCGAAATTGCTAAACATGCCACTCCTGCGCAGTTTGTTAATTTGTATTCGCCGGATCCGACTGCAATGCTTCCACGTCCTTTTGGTGTGGCAAGTGTAAAAGACGACACTTTTACGCTGATTTTTGCTGTAATTGGCAAAGGTACAGCAGAGTTTTCTAAGCTTAAGTCAGGAGATAGTGTTGATGCTCTTGGACCTTTAGGATTAGGTTTTGATATTTCTAAATCTGCGCATTATTTGCTAGTAAGTGGCGGCTTAGGTGTGCCTCCTATTATGTGTGCGGCTCAGGCTTTAAGCGAGCGTAAGGATTCTAGCGTAACAGCAGTTCTCGGATATAGAGAGAAGCGTTTTGCAGACGATTTGATGAAAGAGTATATTGCAGACGTACAAAGTATTACAAACGCTGAAGGAACAGTTATTACGCTACTTGACGAGCTTGAGCAAAATGGTCATTTTAATTTCGATGACGATTTGCCAACTGTGATTTTGTCTTGTGGACCTTTGCCAATGATGAAAGCTGTAGCTCACTGGGCGAATGAAAGAAATATTGAGTGCCAGCTTAGTTTAGAAGCGAGAATGGGCTGTGGGTACGGAACTTGCGTTGCTTGCGTAGTAGATACGCTAGAAGGACGATTGAAAGTTTGCAACGAAGGTCCTGTTTTTGATGCTAAGCGATTGGGTTGGGAGTAAGAAGTAAATATGAACGCTGCAAATAACGCTGCAAATAACGCTGAAAATAACGCTGCAAATTCTGCTGCAACTTTAGGTTTTGACACAAGCCACGTTTGGAAGCATCCAACTAAAGTTGCAGGAGTTGAATGGAAAAACATGGTTGGAACTGCTTCTGGAACCTTCCAGCTTGCAGCTTGCCGCCGCTTTTACGACGTAAGTCAGCTTGGAGCAATCTGCACAAAAGGCGTTTCTCCAGTCCCGTGGGAAGGAAATCCTGCTCCTAGAACTGCGGAATCTCCTTCCGGAATGGTGAATGCTGTAGGCTTGCAAAATCCTGGTGTTGACCACTATTTAGTAGACGAGCTGCCAAAACTAAAATCCATGGGAGCGCTTGTTATTACTAATGTTGCTGGTCACAGTGACGACGATTATGCTCAAGTTGTTGAAAAGCTTGCTGATTCTGCGGCCGACATGCTTGAAATTAACGTAAGCTGCCCAAACGTAACTCACGGCGGAATGAGCGTTGGCACGGATCCTGTTGCGTTGCATCGCTTAATTAAGCGTCTTCGTGCAATGACAAATAAGCCGATGATTGTAAAAATGACGCCAAACGTTACGGATATCGTCTCGATTTGCAAAGCTGCAGTTGACGCTGGTGCGGACGCTTTAAGCATGATTAATACGCTTGTTGGTTTGCGAATTGATATTAGAACCGGCGAGCCGATTATTGCAAACCGTACAGGCGGTGTTTCAGGTCCTGCTATTTTCCCGATTGGTCTTGGCTTCGTGTGGAGAGTGCGTCAAGCTATGCCAGATATTCCAATTATTGGTATTGGTGGAATTGATTCCGGCGAAAAAGCTTTGGAATACTTGTACGCTGGCGCGAATGCTGTAGAAGTTGGTGCTGCCGCTTTGGTAGATCCTACTGCTCCGATTCGTATTGCGCGAGAGCTTGACGATTTGCTTGATTCTAGGCCAAAGCTTGCGTCTTTGCTTAAAGAAGGCAAAACTTGGCGCTGAAATTAAGAAAGTAAGCGTATTTAGAAAGTATTTAAAAATATTTTAGGAAAGAGAGCTAATTATGGCAGAATTAGACGAACGTTTTACAAAGTTTTTGCTTGATTCAGGCGCGTTAAAATTTGGTGACTTTACGCTGAAATCTGGACGCAAATCACCTTATTTTATTAACGCTGGAGCTTTTGACGACGGCATGAAAATAGCGAGCTTAGGCGCATATTACGCTCAGCGAGTTGTTGCAGCAATTGAAGATGGCAAACTTCCGCAAGATATCGATACTGTTTTCGGTCCTGCTTATAAAGGTATTCCGTTGGCTGTCTCTACAGCAATGGCTTTGACGAATAATCATAATATGCCAGTCGGTTTTACTTTCGATCGCAAAGAGCGAAAGGATCACGGCGACGGCGGAATTATGGTTGGAAAACCGTTAAAAGACGGTATGAAAGTGCTGTTAGTTGACGACGTTATGACTGCTGGAACTGCAGTTCGTGAAACTTTGCCAAAGCTTAAAGCAGAAGCAAATGTGCAAGTTGTTGGCTTGATTTTGGCAGTAGACAGAATGGAACGCACAAAAGACAGTGAGCTTTCTGCAGTAAAAGCAGTAGAGCAAGAGTTTGGTTTCCCAGTTTTACCAATTGCTAACGTGCGTGAAATTTTCGCTGCAGCGCAAAAACTCACTAATAATGACGGAAAGCCAGTTATGGATGAGAATTTAGCTGCGCGTGCTGAAAATTATTTGCGAGAATATGGTGCGTAAGTATTTTCTATAATTTTTAAATACAAACGGTTGCGATAACATTTTTGCACTTCGTTGTATGAAAAGTTTGTTGGAATACTGTTGTAGAATCAGCACGTTTCGTTAATTTATTACGGCTAGTTAATTTACTTTAGTTTTGGGGGAATGAATATGTTCTGTGCACAATGTGGCAGTAAAAATGCGGAAAATAGTAAATTCTGTGATACTTGCGGTGCTCCGTTAGAAAACCTGCAAGAAGATACTGCTGCTGAACAAATTGAATCGCAAGCGGATTCAACTCAGGCAATTGAATCTCAAAATGATTCAACTCAGGCATTTTCTTACGAGCAGCCAACTGAAGCAATGCCGCCATATAATGCAAATATTGCAGAACAGCCTAATTCTTATGCTGACTCTTACCCAAATTCTTATTCGACAGATCAGCCTTATCCAAATGGCGCGTTTTACCCTCAAGCTGATTTTGCAAATCGCAATGCAAATGCGAATAAAAATAAAAAGCAAGTTATTATTATTACTGTAACTATCGCTATTGTCGTTTGTGTTTTAGCAATATGCGGTGGCGTATGGTGGTACGTAACTAATGGGAAATCTAATAAAGCGCATAATCAAACTAAAATAGAGCAAGTCAAAAATAAAAAAGATAAAAAGCAAGTTAAAAAAGATGATGGCTTTGATGTAGACAACAAGGACGACGAGGACGACAAGAGTTACAACAGCAAAAATAAAAAAGATAATAAAAATGCTGTTTCCGAAAATAAAAAACTGAATATACAAAAAATTGATAATTTAATAAAAGATTTTTCACAAAATCATGTCGCATCTGTTGCTATTGCAGACAAAAATAAGATTTTGTATGAGACTGGTAATTCGCACACTAAACTCCCGGCTGTTGGTTTTTATTTCCCTGTAATCTTGCACGCTGAGGAAGTGTCAGATTATAACTATGAGCAACAATACGAAAACGTTATTAAAACGATGAGTAATGAGTCCGCTAATGAGCTTATAGATGCTCAGGGTGGATTAGATGGATTAAATAGTTGGTTGTCTAATAACGGATATTCAGACACTTCGTTTGCTCGTAAATTTGGTGATGTTAATGCGTCGAAAGAAGGCAATGAGAATTACACTTCTTCGCATGATGCTGCACTTATGCTTTCAAAAGCAATGGGAAATTCGTTTATTACTAATCCAACAGGTTATAATGTCGCTAATGATGGCGTTAGAATCCCAAACGGCATAACAATTATGGCGCATCGAGGTCAGGGAATTCAGAACGCATATAACTATTTCATGATTATTAAGAGCGGCGATAAGATGCTTGGTATGTCGGTTTTGACAAGTTCTGCAGATAAATCTGAGGTTGCTGAATTAGTTTCAAATCTGTTGGATTTGTTGAAGAATAATCTATAAATCCATAATCTAAGTAGTAGGACTGAAAATTATTTGCGAGAATATGGTGCGTAAATAGTTTAAATGATAAAATTTATAAAATTCGTATTTTATAAATAGATTTTAAACTAGCGTCTAATTCTGTCTGCTAAGTAAAGTCTATTTTAGTTACTTTTTAGATGGTGGAATGACTGATTATGAGAGAGCAAAATAGTTCTGTTTCTAAAAATAGCAAAGTTGTTATTGCTGTAGTTGCTGTTTCGATTATAGTAGTTGCAATCGTAGTCGCAGCAGTATTCTTCTTAACTACCAATAAAAACAAGCCGAAAAGTAGTGTTTCTGCTCCTTCTAAAACTTGTATTCAAATGCGAGAAAAAGCAGTTAATGCTCAAAAAAATCTTATAAAATCTCTTTCAGATGATGACGTTATTCGCGCTATTGATATTAAAAAAGTTGAATTCAATTCGTATTCAGATGAAGCTAAAAGTGCTTTTGAAGATTTTGAATCATCATTAAATCACGTGAAATCTGATTCTAAAGAGAAAATACCTAACTGTCCTGCTGGAACTGATTCTGATAATTCTTCATCTGTTGAAAATAAGCTTTCAGATAAAGTCAACTCTTTTAATAAAAACGGAGAAGCTCTTGTAAAATCTGCTAAAACAGCTTTAGAAACAGGTAGAAAAGAAATTTCTAATAAGCTCTTAGAATTAGTTAAGCAAGGTCAAGAGCTTATAGATAAAACTAAGAATGTTCCTATTTTTGGTGCAGCTCAAGCCGATTTAGAAAAAGTTGTTGATACTGCAGGAAAAGCTCTTGCTAAAAGCAGTAACAACAGCGATGAGTTAAACCAGTGTATTACAGATTTGCAAAATGCTATTAAAGATTATTTGGCGAAAATTAAGAAGATAAGCGCAGATTTTACAAATCTTGATGGCAATGGGTATCCGTTAAATGCTCCACATCCTAAGGATGATCAAGGCGGTTATATTCCAATGGGTCGCAGCAATAATCCGGAATCTTCAAATCAAAGTGATAAACAATAATCAACTAATTGCGCTAGGAAAGTGTTGTTATTTTAATTAGTTGAGGCGTTGTGGCATAATTAGCAAGGTTTATTACATGGCCGCGTTAAACGGCCTACGTCGAAAGAACGGATAACTCGTGGCACAGACTACCAATGATATTAAAAATGGATCGGTTTTGAACCTTGAAGGTCAGCTTTGGACCGTCATCAAGTTCCAGCATGTGAAGCCAGGTAAAGGTCCTGCATTCGTGCGTACCACCATTAAGAACGTGCTCTCGGGCAAGATTGTCGACAAGACTTTTAACGCCGGCATGAAGATGGAGTTCGAGACCGTTGATAATCGTACTTTGCAATACTCTTATGAAGATGGAGATAACTTCGTTTTCATGGATATGAACACCTACGATCAGGTTTACATTCCTAAGGATTTAGTTGGTGAGCAGAGCAAGTACTTGCTTGAAGGCACTGACTGCATCGTGAGCTTCCACGACGGTACTCCTTTGAGCGTTGAATTGCCAGCTTCGGTGATTTTGACCATTACTCACACTGAGCCAGGCTTGCAGGGTAACCGCTCGAACGCTGGTACTAAGCCTGCAACCGTTGAAACCGGTGCCGAAATCCAGGTTCCACTCTTCGTGGGCGAGGGTGAAAAGGTGAAGGTCGATACTCGTGACGGCTCTTACCTTGGTCGCGAAAACTAAAGAATTAGCTAGTTAAATAATTAATTAAATAACTAACTAGTTTCAAAATAATTTTTATAGAGTGACCCGGTGGCGATTATTCGTTGCTGGGTCGCGTAATTTTTGATACAAAATTTATTAAGTAATTTTATTTTTACACAGAATTTTTACACAGAAGGGCGTTACAATGGCACGTTCCACAGCTCGAAAAAGAGCATTGAATACGCTTTATGAAGCTGACGAGAAGAATCAAAATATTCTTTCCCTACTTGAGGAACGCTTGAAAGAGCCTGGAGCGCAAACGCCGCTTCCTGATTATGCTGTTGAAATCGTTCGTGGAGTAGGAGAGCGACGAAACAGAATAGATAAAACTTTGAACCGCTATTCAACCGGCTGGAAAGTTGGCAGAATGGCTGTTATAGATCGCAATATTTTGCGAATGGCCGTGTGGGAAATACTACTCAATGATGAGATTCCAGATAAAGTTGCAATAGATGAAGCAATTGCTTTGGCGAAAATGTATAGCGAGGATGATGCTATTAGTTTCGTGCACGGTTTGTTGAGTGCGATAGTGTCCGATAAAGATGCTTGCTTGGCTAAGTTTAATGGCGAGGCTGCTGCGGAAGAATCTGCGGAAGAAGCTACTGAGGAAGAAGCTGCGGAAGAAGCTGCTAGCGATACTGCAGAATCTTCCGAAGCTACGGAATAATTTTAAAAGCTTACAATTTGACTATTTTTGATACGTCAATAGATTTGTAACGATTATCCGCTTACTGCACGCAGTGGGCGGATTTTTTATATGCTGATTTTGTCGTTTTTACCAAATCAGCCGATGTTTTCGACAAAATGCAGTGTAATTCTGTCGAAAATACCAAATCATTTGGTGAAATAAACAAAATGTAAGCTGAAACTGTCGAAAATACCAAATCATCTGGTGAAATAAACAGAATGTAGGCTGAAACTGTCGAAAACACAAAATTTCCCGATGTTATCGACATTTCTTCGTTCTAAGGCTTGTACGCATCAATTACAAAGCAAAAACTGCAGTAACTTAATATCCGGCGCGTCGCCGTCCTACAATCTGAGTAGACTTACCACGAATAACCTAAAGCCATAAGGGGGTTAAGGTGGACTACAACGACACCTTTGCCGGATTCGGCAGTGACGATGCAGTATTGGTATTAGAGGACGGTCAGGTTTACGTCGGTAAGCCTTTTGGCGCTGAAGGTTCTACTTGCGCCGAAATTGTGTTCTCAACAGGTATGACCGGTTATCAAGAAACGTTAACCGATCCAAGTTATGATCGACAAATCGTGGTTCAAACATTCCCACATATAGGTAATACGGGAGTTAACGATGAAGATCCGGAATCTCAACAAATTTGGGTTGCAGGATACGTGGTTAAAGTCCCAAGTCCTATAGCAAGCAATTGGCGATCCAAAGGTTCCTTGGAGGATGATTTAAGAAAACAAGGTATCGTTGGTATTAGTGGTATTGATACTCGAAAGCTGGTACGACATTTGCGCTCGGTTGGCGTTATGCGTGCCGGCATTTTTTGTAATAAGGCTCTTATTGATGAGTCCACGGGTGCTTTGCGCACTGTTGCGTCCTTCGTTGACGAAATCAAGCGCACTCCACAAATGCAAGGCTTACGCTTAACAGATGAAGTAAGCACTGAAAAAACTTATACTATTGATCCTTGTGGTGAATTTGAAGGCAAAGACCCACTTTACAATGTTGTGGCAGTCGACTTTGGTATTAAATCCATGACTCCGCATCGTTTAGCAGAGCGTGGATGCCGTGTTCACGTAGTAAGCTCCTCAATCAGTTTTGAATCATTAGAAGCTTTGAACGCTGACGGCGTGTTCTTCTCAAATGGTCCTGGAGATCCTGCTCAAGCAAACCGCGAAGTTGAGCTTTTGCGAAAAGTTTTGGACGCAGGATATCCGTTCTTCGGAATCTGCTTCGGAAACCAGCTTCTTGGACGCGCACTCGGCTTTGGTACATACAAACTGAAGTTTGGTCACCGCGGTATTAATCAGCCTGTAAAAGACGTAACAACAGGAAAAGTGGAAGTAACAGCTCACAATCACGGCTTCGCAGTGGACGCACCTCTTGACGGGCCGGTTCAATCTCCTTACGAAAACGGTCACTTTGGTCGCGTTCTAGTTTCTCACATTGATTTAAACGATAACGTCGTGGAAGGTTTGAAATGCCTTGATATTCCAGCCTTCTCTGTGCAGTATCATCCAGAAGCTGCAGCAGGACCTCACGATGCTTCGTATCTTTTTGACCGTTTTGTTGAATCTATGCATAATTCTTCACGCAAGAATTTAAAGGCTCAGAAGTAGGAACAGGAAAGAGAAGATTTACTATGCCAAAACGTACTGATATTAAGTCGGTTATGGTAATTGGTTCTGGCCCGATTGTTATCGGTCAGGCTGCAGAATTTGATTATTCGGGAACGCAGGCTTGCCGAGTGCTTCACGAAGAAGGAATTCGCGTAATTCTTGTGAACTCCAATCCTGCTACGATTATGACCGACCCGGAGCTTGCAGACGCAACATATATTGAGCCAATTGACACTTCGATTTTGGAGAGAATTATTGCTAAAGAGCGTCCAGATGCGCTGCTTCCAACACTCGGCGGCCAAACTGCTCTTAACGCGGCAATGGATTTAGGTCGTGCAGGAATACTCGAAAAATATAACGTTGAGCTTATTGGTGCTTCTTTGGAAGCAATCGACCGCGGTGAAGACCGTGAGCTTTTCAAAAAAGTCGTAGAAAAAGCCGGCGCTGAGTCAGCAAAATCCTTTATTGCTCATTCAATCGAAGAAGTAGATAAAATTGTTGAAACTTTAGGCTACCCGGTTGTTGTACGCCCAAGCTTTACTATGGGCGGCCTCGGCTCTGGTATTGCTCATAACGAAGAAGAGCTTCACCGCATTGCAGGAGCTGGCATTCACTATTCTCCAACAAACGAAGTGCTTATTGAAGAAGGCATTGAAGGCTGGAAGGAATTTGAGCTTGAGCTTATGCGCGACGCAAAAGACAACGTCGTAGTAGTTTGCCCAATCGAAAATGTTGACCCTGTAGGCGTGCACACTGGTGACTCTATTACAGTTGCTCCTTGCTTTACGCTTACAGACCGCGAGTACCAGAAGATGCGCGATATTGGTATCGCGATTATTCGAGGCGTTGGAGTTGACACCGGCGGATGCAATATTCAGTTTGCAATCAACCCTCAAACCGGCCGCATTATCGTAATCGAAATGAACCCGCGAGTTTCTCGCTCCTCAGCGCTCGCATCTAAAGCAACCGGCTTCCCAATCGCAAAAATCGCAACGAAACTTGCTCTCGGCTACACTTTGGACGAAATTCAAAACGATATTACTCGTTCAACTCCTGCAAGCTTCGAGCCAACAATCGACTACGTTGTAACGAAGATTCCGCGCTTTGCTTTCGAAAAGTTCCCAGGAGCAGACACTACGCTTACAACTTCTATGAAGTCAGTTGGCGAAGCAATGGCTTTGGCTGGAAACTTCCAGGAGTCCCTTGGAAAAGCAATGCGCTCAATCGATAAGCGTCACGCATGCTTTAGCTGGGATGGAGAGCGTCCAAGCAAGGAAGAAGTGATCAAGCTTCTTGAAGAAATGCATACTCCAACAGAGCACCGCTACTTGCAAATCCAGCGTGCGCTGTGGGGTGGAGCAACGCCAGAGCAGATTTTTGCAGCAACAAAAATCGACCCATGGTTTGTGGAACAGCTAGCGCAAATTAACGAAACTGCGCTCGCAGTTCGTGAAGCTGAAACTTTAACGCCTAAAGTTTTGAAGCGCGCTAAGCTTGCTGGCCTTTCAGACGTTCAAATTGCGCATTTACGCAATCTCGGCGACGAAGGTGAAAACATGGTTCGTGAGCTTCGTTGGGCTTACGGTTTGCGTCCTGTTTACAAGACGGTTGACACTTGCGCAGCTGAGTTTGATGCAGCAACTCCGTATTACTATTCTTGCTACGCTGACGAAAGCGAGTTGAAGAAGCGCGATCGCGAAGCTGTGATTATCTTGGGTTCTGGTCCTAACAGAATTGGCCAGGGTATTGAGTTTGATTACACTTGCGTTCACGCTGTTCAGGAATTGGGTAAGGATTACGACACCATTATGGTTAATTGCAATCCTGAAACAGTTTCTACAGATTATGACATGTCTGACCGCCTTTACTTTGAGCCTCTTACTTTCGAAGATGTTCTTGAAATTTACGAAGCAGAAAAGAAGCTTGGTCCAGTTAAGGGTGTGATTGTGCAGCTTGGCGGTCAAACGCCACTTTCGCTTGCTGCTCGTCTTAAAGCTGCTGGAGTTCCAATTTTGGGAACTACTCCGGAGGCTATTGATTTGGCTGAAAACCGTGAGCTTTTCGGCGAGGTTCTTCGTCAAGAAGGCATGAATGCTCCTCGATACGGCACGGCTTTAAGTCTTGAAGAAGCAAAAGATGCAGCTCACGCAATCGGCTACCCGGTTCTTGTGCGCCCAAGTTACGTGCTCGGTGGTCGTGGCATGGAAATCGTGTACGATGACGCTCAGCTTGCAAAGTATGTTGATCGCGCTTTGGAAGAAGCTAGAGCAGACACGGTTGTTTCTGGGCGTTTGCCTTCGCCGCTTTTGATCGATAAGTTCCTTCAGGACGCTATTGAAATCGATGTTGACGCGCTTTACGACGGCAATGAGCTTTATATTGGCGGAATTATGGAGCATGTTGAGGAGGCTGGCGTGCACTCGGGTGACGCTGCTTGTACTCTTCCTCCAAGCACTCTTTCGGACGATCAGATTCGTCGTCTTCGTGAAGGCACTCTTTCTATCGCCCGTGGCTGCTCGGTTCGCGGTCTTATTAACGTGCAGTACGCTTTTATGGCAAACACTTTGTACGTAATCGAGGCAAATCCTCGAGCATCTCGTACAGTTCCATTTGCTTCTAAAGCTACTGGAGTTGCTCTTGCTAAAGCTGCTGCTCGAATTATGGCTGGTGAAACAATCGCCCAGCAGAGAAAGCGCGGACTTCTTCTCCCACAAGGCGATGGTGGAGATATTCACCCAGGTCAGCAGGTTGCTATTAAAGCTTCTGTGCTTCCGTTCAAGCGTTTCCGCACTCCTGTTGGCCGTACGGTTGATATTTTGCTTGGACCAGAGATGCGCTCTACTGGCGAAGTTATGGGCTTCGACCGTGATTTCCCACACGCTTTTGCTAAGAGCCAGCTTGCAGCATACAAGGGCGGTTTGCCTACAAGCGGAAACGTTTTTGTTTCCGTAAGTGATGCTGATAAGAGGCAATTGCCGCTTCTTGCAGTTCGTTTAGTAGAGCTTGGTTTTACTATTTGGGCTACTGAAGGTACTGCTTCTGTGCTTCGACGCTACGGCATTGATTCTGTGATTGTCGACAAGATTTCCAGCAAAGGCGACACTGCTAAAGATGTACGTAGTACTGATGGCGGAGAAAGAATTGGTAAAAACGTCGTAGAGCTCATTGAGAATGGTAAGATTGATATGGTGCTTAACACACCAAACTCAAGAGGGTCTCGTACGGATGGTTACGCTATTCGTGCAGCTGCAGTAGCAGCAGATCTTCCGCAGTTCACCACCATTACTGAGTTTGCTCCAGTTTTGATGGCAATTGAAGCTGTAAAAAATAATGATTACCAGGTGATGAGCATTCAGGAGCATGCAAAGCAACTGTTTGCAATCGAACGGGCAGAAAGCCAAGAAAGTCGGGCGTGACACATGAGCGAGAGCATACGTGAACAGGAGTTGCAGGCACAACGTTCCGATTTTGGTTTGCGTTTGAAAAACGCTATGGCCAAATACGGTCCTCTTTGCGTTGGCATTGATCCTCATAGAAAAATGCTTCTTAATTGGGGATATAAGATGGATGCGTTGGGAGCTGAATTGTTCTCTATGCGTATGCTTCAAGCCATGAACGGCAGAGCTGCCGCAGTAAAGTTTCAATCAAGCATGTTCGAGCGCTACGGCTCTAAAGGTTTCGCAGCGCTCGAGCGTGTGCTTTATGCGGCTCGTCAAATGGATGTTATTACCATTGTTGACTGCGGTCACGGTGGTTTATCTACTACGATTTCTGCATTAGCTGACGCTTATTTTAAGCCAGGAGCTCCACTGCTTACCGATGCTATTACGCTTTTACCATACTATGGTGCTAGATCTATGGGCGGCCTTATTAACGATGCTTTAAATAATGGTAAAGGTGTATTTATAGCTTCCTTAACTTCAAATCTTGAAGGCGCTAGCTTGCAAACTGCTATCCGTCAAAGTGGAGACTATCGCGGAACTACTGTTGCTCACGGTATAGCACAGACTGCTCAAAAGTTTAATAATAAAACTAAGGGCATGGGGTCAGTCGGTTTGATTGTTGGTGCTACTGTTGGAGATTGGATGAATGGTGGCGGTATTGATTTAACAAGTTTTACCGGCCCTATTCTTTCTCCAGGTTACGGTTGGCAGGGTGCTGAAGCGAACGATTTGAAACGTGTTTTTGCTGGAACGCATGGTAACGTGCTTGTGACAGTTTCGCGCTCAATAGCATCGCACGGTCCAAATATTGGAGATCTTTCAGCTGCTACTGAACGTATCGCTTGGGACATACGTCAGGCGCTTATGGATTAAAATTTAGTCAAGAGCAGAAAGTTAATAATCATGAAAAAGCATACTGTTGGAGCAGAAACTACCACTTCAATGCCGGCAATTTCTGCTACCGAACCTATTGACGGTAAAAAACGTCGACTCATAGTATTAACTGGTCCTACAGCGGCTGGTAAAGGTACTGTAGAAGGTATGCTACGCGAGAAACATCCTCGAATATGGCTTTCTGTTTCGGCTACAACTCGCGCGCCTCGTCCTGGAGAATTTAACGGAATCCACTACTGGTTCCTTGACGAAGAAGAGTTTGAGCGTCGCAAAAGAAACGGTGAGTTTTTAGAAACTGCTTTAGTGCATGGAATGGCGCATTACGGTACTCTTTTGCAACCTGTTCTTGATCATCTTGCTCAAGACGTACCGACTTTACTTGAGATTGATCTTCAAGGCGCTAGAAGAGTAAAGCAGGAAGCGACTCGTCTCGGTTTAGAAGTTGTATACGTTTTTATAGCACCTCCTAGCTTTGAAGAGCTGGAAAGAAGACTTATTAAGCGTGGTACAGAAACTCCTGAACAGCAGACGAAACGTTTAGAAACTGCTAAAGTTGAGATGGATGCTGCTAATGAGTTCGACGTTGTTATTGTTAACGATAATGTTGAGCGCGCAGCTGACGAATTGTGGAATATTATTGCGAAAGAATACGATTTGTAAATTATCTGTCACAATATCCAATATGTGGCATATAATAAGCTTTTCGGAACTATTGTGGCACCATAGAATATGGAGAACATTATGGCATTGGGCACTCAGCCAACACCTACGGGACTTGCGAATCCGCCAATTGATGATTTAATGCAGCATGCGGACTCCAAGTATGCGCTTGCCTTGTTTGCCGCAAAACGAGCACGGCAGATTAATTCTTATTTCACTCAACTTAATGAGGGAATGCTTCAAAACGTTGGTCCTCTTGTTGAGTACAAGAATCAAGAGAAGCCTCTTTCTATTGCTTTCCGCGAAATTAACGAAGGATTGCTAGAAGAGACTCTCGGCGAAGACGATATGAGCGAAGGAAATTAATTCCAGCTTAACTTGTCTTAAAATTTTATTCAGTCACACTTCTGCTTTGGGAGTGTGACTGTTTTTTTTTATTTTCTGATATTTAATCTTCTGATATTTAATCTTCCGATACTGGATTTTGTGCATAATCCAAGTATTTTGTAAAACAGTTTCGTGTTTGTTGCATAGTCGATAGTAGTATGTCAGTTACAACTGTTTTATTTACTTTTAAATATTACTTTAATTATTTTTGCAAATGGGGCAAGCATGGCGGAATGTGTGAAAAGTGAGATAAACGAAAATAGCGTAGAAACTGCAGCAGAGCATAATCGTATTGAGCCAAGACTGATTTCTGCAGAATCTGTTACAGAAGGTCATCCAGATAAGCTTTGTGATCAAATTGCGGACGCTATTTTAGACGATATGCTTCGTCAAGATTCACATTCTCACGTTGCTGTTGAAGTTTGCGCTTGCGTTGGCCAATTTGTTGTTTTTGGTGAAGTTCGAGGCGAAGTTTACACTGATATTCCAGGCATAGTTAGAAAAGTTGTTAACGAAGTTGGTTACAACAGTTCAGCTGTAGGCCTTGACGCTAACTCTTGCGGAGTAATGGTATCTCTTACTGAGCAGAGTGCTGAGATTAATCAAGGTGTTTCAAGATTAGATGAGTCGCATGAAAGTGCTGCTTCTAGGCAAGAGCGTTACGCTTCGCAAGGTGCTGGAGATCAAGGTGTTATGTTCGGCTACGCTTGTAACGAAACTGACTCGTACATGCCTCTTCCAATTTACTTAGCTCACCGTTTAGCGCAGCAGCTTTCTTTAGTGCGTAAAAATGGTACAGTTTCGCACTTGCGTCCGGATGGCAAAACTCAAGTAACTATTGAATACGACGAGAATGGAAAACCTAAGCGATTAGATACTGTTCTTATTTCAACTCAGCATGATCCTCAAGTTAATCACGATTGGCTAGAAGATCAGCTTGTAAATAATGTTGTTGAGCCGATATTGAAAGAAGTTTTAGGAGAGTCTGTAAAGCACGATAATTACAGGATGCTTGTAAATCCAACTGGTTCTTTTGTTTTAGGAGGTCCTGCAGCTGATTCTGGCCTTACTGGTAGGAAAATTATTGTTGATACTTACGGTGGTGCTGCTCATCATGGCGGCGGCGCTTTTTCTGGAAAAGATCCTAGCAAGGTTGACCGTTCTGCTGCTTATGCTGCACGTTGGGTTGCAAAAAACATTGTTGCAGCAGGATTAGCTAGTAAAGCTGAAGTGCAGGTTGCGTATGCTATTGGTGTTGCTGACCCTGTAAGCGTAAACGTTGAAACGTTTGGTACTGAGGCTTCTGGAGTTACTCGTTCAGATATTGCTGCGGTTGTTCGTAAAGTTTTTGATTTACGTCCTGCAGCTATTATTGACGAGCTTGATTTATTGCGACCAATATACGCAAAAACTGCAGCTTACGGTCATTTTGGTCGAAAGGATATTGAGTTTCCGTGGGAAAAGCTTAATCGAGTAGAAGAAGTAAAAGAAGCTTTAAAAAATTTGCATTCTAATTTGCGAAAATAGTTTATTGAAATAATTTTCTGAAATTATTTTCGTAAGTTTGTGCAAGTTTTCGTAAGTTTTGCGTAAGAATTGTTTGCTAGTAAGGATGTGTTAATGCTTGAGCAACCATCATTAGACGGTTTAGAAAGAAAAGCTAAACGCAGCAGAAAAACTGTGCAAACTTCTATTGCTGCTTCTAATCCTATTGCGCATATAATGCTTGACGTTCAAGCTTTACACCTGGGAAAAACTTTCGACTATCTAGTATCGCAATCGCAAGATGAGATTGCGCAACCTGGAAGTTTAGTTCGCGTAAAATTTGGTGCTAGTAGAGTTAACGGAATTATTTGGGGAAGATCTGATAAAACGAGTACTCCAAAATCTGCTCTAAAATTTATAGATCGCGTGCTTCCAGGTGGCTCAATTGTGTCTAATTCAATGCGTAATGATATTTGCGCTATTGCTGAAGCGTACGGTGGCACTCCTGCAAATATTATTCGCCTAGCAATACCGCCTAGAGTAGCTAGCGTAGATAAAGAGCAAATTTTAGATTCGATTCATGCTTTAAGAAGCAAATCATCGTTATCTTTGCTATCTAAAAAACTCAGAGAGTACAATTCAGAAACAGTTTTCGACGGCTCTGAAAAAGTTAAGTTCACAACCGACGCTCGAATGGAAGCATCATATAGTAACGTTAATGCGCTTAAAGAAGCGTTACAGAAAGTTTCTTACGAAAATAAAATAGGATCGTCGGAAAGTTTTCTGCAAAACGCGAGTACTTACGCTAGTTCTTATGCAACTTCTTACGCAAAATCATTTGTAGTAGATGCTCTTCCTGGATCTTTTAGATGGGCTCAAGATTTAGCTTGGATTATTACAACAGCCATTAGTTCTGGGCGAAAAGCTTGCGTAGTTTTACCAACATTGCGCGAAGTAAATGATCTTATGCGTGCGCTTATGGAATTTGGTTTAAAACCGTATAAAAAGTCTCCTACTCAAGGAGTTTTCTCAGGAGATGTTGCGCGTCTTTGCGCAGCAGATTCTCCAGCAGACAGGTATAGATCTTGGAAAGCAGTTGCGCAAGGTCTAGTTTCCTGCGTTCTTGGTACTAGAGCAGCTATGTATGCTCCTGTAGAAGGCAACGCGCTATTCGTTATTGTTGAAGATTGCGCATACCAGTATGCGGATGGGATGGTTCCTTACGCTCAAGCTCGCGGTGTTATGAAGCTTAGAGCAAAAACACACAATGGTGTTTTTGTGTCAATGTCTTATATGAGAAGCGCTGTAAGTCAGTGGGAAATTCAAAGCGAGTTTTCGCCTTCTAAATTTAGTCAAGTAAGCGGTAAAAGTACTCTTATTGCTCCACTTAGTAGCATAAGAAAGCAATCTTCTTCTTGGGTTCGTGTACTTAATCGTGAGGCTCTTATAAGACTTGCAGACTCTAGCATTGGGTCTAGGGTTCCGCATACTGCTGTGCGGGTTATACGTAAATCTTTAGATGAAGGGTATCCTGTTCTTCTTTCCATACCGGCTGATGGAGTAACTCAGGCAGCATCTTGCGAACACTGTCACGCGCAGGCTCGCTGTAAACGCTGCACGGGGCCTTTAGATATAAGCAAAATTAATTCTCCACGATGCAAATGGTGTGGAGCTAGTGCATTAGATTGGACTTGTGCTAATTGCGGTTCTAATCGCATACGTGCGCTTAGAGTTGGTGCTGCTGGAACTGCCCAAGAATTAAGAGGATTATTTAGAAACGTCCCAGTTTTGCTATCTTCGCCTCACCAACCAGGCGGTATTATCGAAGTTATTGAAGAAAAGCCGGTAATAGTTGTTGCAACTCCTGGAGCAGAGCCGAGAGTTAAATCTGCAAGTCAGAAAAATAGCGCTTCAAAAAGTTCATCTTCTGCAGAATCATATTGCTTTACTGGAGAATATAAAACTGTTGCAATACTAGACGCTTGGAATAGTCTTTATTCTACAGGACTCGATGCAAGAATAGATACTCTTAACGCTTGGATGCGCGCAGCAGCATTGTGTGCTCCAAAATCTCGTGACGGAAGTGTACTTCTTATCGGAGAAACATATTCGTCGTGTGCACAAACTCTTTCTACATGGAATCCTTCTTTACTTGCCTCTCGTGAAATTAATGAACGAAGTCAGGCAGGTCTTCCTCCTAGCGTTTGTGCTGCATGCGTGTGGGGAGCGCGTGACGCTGTAATGAAAGCACTGCACAATATTGGTGCAATTCCTAGCGCAAAGGAAAATTCACATAAAAACGAAAATAAAAGCGTGAAAAGCAATGAAGAAGTGTCCTCGCAATTTTCAGCAATTTTGCCGATGATTTCTATAGACATTGGTGCTGATGATTCTGAGTCTTCCGTAAAAAATTCTCGCGCAGAATCAATTGTTATACCACCACTTTTAGGTGTTGTTCCTATGCATCCGCCTGTTACGGATAATTATCAGCATTTTGATGAACTTGACGATCGCGTAAAAGCAGTAGTAAGAGTTCCGCTTTCGTGGAGGCAGGAATTAGTGGATCGTTTGCTAAAAGAAGTAGCTCATCACATAGCAACACGAGCTGCTGGAGAATTACGTTTTTGTGTTGATCCAAAAGACTTACTAGCGTACTGAGGAGTGATTATGTCAAAAATATACAATTGCGCAGTTTTAGGAGATCCGATTGCGCATTCGTTGTCTCCCGTATTGCACAACGCGGCTTATAAAGCTCTAGGACTTACAAATTGGCAATATTGCAAGAAAAAAGTAAGCGAAACTGAGTTAGCTAATTTTATTCGTAACTTAGATGAATCTTGGAAAGGCTTAAGTCTTACTATGCCGCTTAAAAAAACGGTAATGGAACTCGGAACATCTTGCGATTACTGGTCAAGCGCGCTTAACGTGGCAAATACGGCAGTTTTTATAAGCAACCCAGCAACTGCTTTAAAATCGCAAATCGAACTGTATAACACAGACGTAAGAGGCATAGTAGAAACGTTTAGGAGAGCATTACAGAAAAGCGTAGGTGAAGTAAAAAAAGCTGTTATTATTGGCAGCGGAAATACTGCATCTTCTGCTATGGCAGCTTTGATTGAGATTGCGCAAATCTCAAAACTTGAAAAAGTGCAAGTTGTTGCGAGAGTAGCGAATAGTGGGACTATAAAAGGTGCTGAAATAAAAGGTGCTGAAATAAAAGATGCTGAAATAAAAGGCGTTGAACGTTTTAATAATCTTGTTCAAAAATATTGCGATGATTTTCCAGATAAAAGACGCATAGAAGATTACGGGAATTGCGATAACTGTAATTGTAACTACAAACCGGTAAGCGGTATCGAATTTCCTACAATAAGCGAAGAAGTATTTTCAAAATTCGCTGAGCACAGTGCAAAAAAATTATCAGAATGTGATAAATCTCTCATTTTGAAATCTCTAAGCTCAACAGACGCAATTTGCGCAATAGCAGAAGCGGATATAGTAATTAGCACTGTTCCAGCGCACGTAGCAGATGGGTTAGCAGTAGCGCTAAAAGCATACTGCCAAAATCAGGGATTAAAAAAATTAGGAACATTGCTTGACGTAGTTTACGATCCGCGTCCAAGTGCTTTGCTTAACGTATGGAGACAGTACGGATGCGGAATTGGCGGAGAAGAAATGCTTTTGTGTCAAGCTTTAGAACAAGTAAAGCTTATGACGTTTGATTACAGGCATTCTGAAGATAATTCTGAAGATAATTCTGAAGATAATTCTGAAGATGATTCTGACAAGGCTACAGATTACGATTGCTTAAGTAGTTGCATGCGAAAGGCATTACAGGAGGCATTATGAACGCTAGTAAGCAGCATGATGTTAGCAAAAAGCCAAGTGAAAAATTAAAAGCAACTTTGAAAACAAACAAGACGAACGCAACAAGCGTAACAAATGATGATTCAAGTAATTTAAGTAACTTAAACGACTTAAATGACTTAAATCAAACAAGCGATTTCGAAGTAATGCTAATCACTGGAATGAGCGGAGCTGGGCGCTCGCATGCTGCCAACGCGTTAGAAGATATGGGCTGGTATGTGATTGATAATCTACCTCCAAAACTTCTTATTCCTCTTGTAGACATGATGACTTCTTCAGGCTCTAAAGTACATAAGTTAGCTGCCGTTATAGATGTGCGCTCAAGAGGATATTTTGATGATTTATTCGCAGTTTTAGGGCATATTGACGATCTTGGTGTGAAGACTCGCATACTTTTCTTAGATGCATCTGATTCTGTGCTCATAAAACGTTACGAGTCTGTTCGTAGGCCGCATCCATTGCAACGCGGTGGTAGACTTATCGACGGAATTCGAGAAGAGCGAGAGCTTCTTGGACATTTGAAAGATTGCGCAGATATTATCATAGATACTTCATCTCTTAGTATTCACCAGCTTTCAACTAAACTTTATGAGGCTCTTCTTGGGAAAGGATCATCAACAGTTTCAGTACACATTTTCAGTTTCGGATTCAAATATGGAATGCCAATTGATGCTGATTTTGTAGCTGATATGAGATTTTTGCCAAATCCGTACTGGATTCCAGAGCTTAGAGAATTAACGGGAAGAGATAAAGCTGTAAGTGATTACGTGCTATCAAATCCTTCAGCTAAAGCTTTTCTTGACTCGTACGAAAAGGCTTTACTAACTGCTATAGATGGATTTGCAAAAGAAGATAAACATTATGTGACCATTGCTGTAGGATGTACAGGAGGTCAACATCGTTCTGTAGCGGCTAGTATAGAACTTGCAAGGCGGCTTAGATTACACGGTTTGCAAGTTACAGTATCCGCACGTGAACTACAATATAGGTCGTAAAAGTTTTGATAGCTATGTAAAATGTCCAGCGCATTCGGTATCACAGAAAGCCGAGCATGTCGATGTTTTGCGCATCAACTACGAATCCAACACGCATACTTGAAGAAGAACAAAAGTAGGAGGTTGTCCCTTGGCTCTTCTTGACGACGTCAAAAACGAACTCGTTTCGAACGATAATGAGCTCCCGACTGTCATTATGGCTCAAGCGGCAGCGATGATGCGT
This sequence comes from Gardnerella sp. C0684A1, assembly GCF_055326835.1. Taxonomy (NCBI): domain Bacteria; kingdom Bacillati; phylum Actinomycetota; class Actinomycetes; order Bifidobacteriales; family Bifidobacteriaceae; genus Gardnerella; species Gardnerella sp. C0684A1. The sequence goes on from NZ_JBLTSX010000004.1 coordinate 117,816, forward strand.
TTTGGAGGCGGTTTGCGTCCAGTAAATAATCAGGCCGTTATCCGCGCACAATTTGACTCACAGTCTGCTGCGGACTGGCTTGTCGCTGTTATACGCTCACACTTCCAGCGCGAAGCTACAGTATCTCAAATCTCGCGTCAAACGCCTACAGGAACTGTAGTTAGATATGACGTTCTAGTCGATAGAGGTGCAGCTGCTCTTGCGCTTCAAGCCGGCCTTCTTGACCGCAGAATGCGTATTGTTGCAGGACTCGCTCCTGAGATTGTCGGCGGAAGTATTGCGCAAGTTAAAGCCGCATGGCGTGGAGCTTTTTTGGCACACGGTGCTATCTCCGATCCAGGCAAAGCTAGTTATTTGGAAGTCGTTTGCCCAACTCATGAAGCAGCTAACGCTTTGCAAGCTATGGCAGCGCGATTGGGTATTACTGCAAAAGTTCGACAGGTTAGAAGCTCTGAGCGAGTTACTTTGCGAGATTCAGATGCCATCGAGCGCATGCTTAATTTGATTGGTGCTCCTCGCTCTGCTCGTGAATGGACTGGTAAGCGTTCTGATGGAGAAGCTCGCGGAAAAGCTAATCGTCTAGCAAACTTTGATGATGCTAATATGCGTCGTAGTGCGAAGGCTGCTGCTGAAGCTTGCGAAAAAGTACGTCACGCTTTCGAAATTTTGGGTGATGACATTCCAGATAATCTGCTTATGGCAGGTCGTTTGCGTTTGGAACACAGTGACGCAAGCTTAGAGGAGCTTGGTCACTTAGCAGATCCTCCTATTACGAAGGATGCTATTGCCGGTCGAATTCGTAGACTTCTTCAGCTTTCTGCAAAAGTTGAAAAATCGCGAATGTAATAGCGAAAGTAGTTGCGAGCGTAATTACGGAAGTAGTTGCAAAAGTAATATAAATCTTTTATAAATCTTTGGCGTTGAAGTGCTGATTTTTCTCAGCTTTCAGCGCCATTTTTAAAATTTATGAGATGTTATAGTTATGCGATACAATTGCGCGTGGCATGTATTGACATTCTAGGCTTGATTTAGCGATTTAGCCAGCATGTTTTGGAAAGGATACCAATGAAGACACTTAAAGATTTGGGAGATTTGAGCGGCAAGCGCGTTTTAGTTCGTGCAGATTTTAACGTTCCTCTTAAGGGAACGACTATCACTGATGATGGTCGTATTCGTGCTGCTTTACCAACCATTAAGGCTTTGCGTGAGCAGGGTGCTAAGGTGATTTTGATGGCTCATCTTGGTCGTCCAAAGGGTCAGGTTGTTCCAGAGCTTTCCTTAGCTCCAGTTGCTGCTCGTTTGGGTGAACTTCTTGGCGTTAATGTTGCTTTAGCTGCAGACACTTATGGAGAGGATGCTCAAGCTAAGGTTGCTGCCATGAACAATGGTGACGTTGTTTTGCTTGAAAACGTTCGTTTCAACGCTGAAGAAACAAGCAAGAATGAGGCTGAGCGTGCTGAATATGCCAAGAAGATTGCTTCTCTTGGTGACGTGTTTGTTTCCGACGGCTTCGGCGTTGTGCACCGCGCTCAGGGTTCAAATTACGATGTTGCTGCCGATCTTCCAGCAGCTGCAGGTTTGCTTGTTGAGAAGGAAGTTAAGGCACTTTCTCGCGCAACTGAAAACCCAGAGCGTCCTTTGACTGTCGTGCTTGGTGGTTCAAAGGTTTCCGACAAGCTCGGTGTTATCGAAAACTTGCTTTCTAAGGCTGATCGTCTTGTTATTGGCGGCGGTATGGTGTTCACATTCCTCAAGGCTTTGGGCCACGAAGTTGGTACTTCTTTGCTCGAGGAAGATCAGCTCGAGAAAGTTAAGGGATACATTGAAACCGCTAAGAAGAATGGCGTTGAGCTTGTTCTTCCAACTGATATTGTTGTGAACGCTGGCTTCCCAGCAGGAGACACCCCAGTTGCTCCAGAAGTAGTTCCAGCTGACGCTATTCCTGCAGACAAGATGGGCTTGGATATTGGCCCTGATTCTCAGAAGCTTTTCCACGACAAGATTGTTGATTCTAAGACTGTTGTTTGGAATGGTCCTATGGGTGTGTTCGAGGTTCCAGAGTTTGCAGCCGGTACTCGCGCTGTAGCACAAGGCTTAGTTGATGCCACTAAGAACGGCACTTTCACTATCGTCGGCGGTGGTGATTCTGCTTCTGCAGTTCGTAACCTTGGCTTCCCAGAAGATGGTTTCTCGCACATTTCCACTGGCGGTGGCGCTTCCCTCGAATTCTTGGAGGGTAAGACTCTTCCAGGCTTGAGCGTACTTGAGTAAGTAGCAATTAGGCGAGTAGTCTAAATCTAAAAATTAGTTAATTAGTTAGTTAATTAAATTAATTAATATAATTTGCTATTTAAGATTGTGCCGGCTTATGGAGATTTGCGTAATGCTTATCGAAATGAGTCGGCACAATTTAAATTAAGCGCGCTGAAAGTAGCTCAAAGAAGTAGCTCAAAGAAGTAGCTCAAAGAAGTAGCTTAAAGAAATAGCTTAAAGAAATAGCTTAAAGAAGTAGCTTAAAGAAAATATCATAAAGTAGAAGTTACGTATTTAGTTTAGTTTGAAGTAAGAAGGATGATCATGAGATCCAATCGAACTGCTTTAGTGGTCGGTAATTGGAAAATGAATTTCGACCATCGTGAAGCTACTTATTTTGTACAAAAATTCGCTTGGAAACTTCGCGAATCGCATTTCAACTATTCTAATTGTGACGTAGCTATTATGCCGCCTTTTACTTCAATTCGTAGCGTACAAGTCTTAATTGAATCAGATAAGCTTAGTATAAAATATGGTGCACAAACTGTTTCTGTAACAGCGCAGGGAGCTTTTACTGGAGACGTGTCTGCAGATATGCTTGCAAGTCTGGGCTGCTCAATGGTTATTGTTGGTCATTCTGAGCGCAGAAAATATCATCCTGAAGATGACGCAAATATTGTAGATGAGGTTCGTGCTGTGCTCGCAGCTGGAATGCAGCCTATTCTTTGTGTTGGTGAAAGTCTTAAGGAGCGTCAGCAGGGGATTGCTTTAGATTTTGCCGTAGGTCAAGTTCATGACGTAACGCGCGATTTAGACGCAAAGCAAGCGGAGCGTTTGATTATTGCATACGAGCCTGTTTGGGCTATCGGTACGGGTATGGTTGCAACTGCTCAATCTGCTCAAGAGGCAGCGTCAGCTATTCGTGAAGATTTACGTGACACTTTTGGAAATGCAGTATCAGATAAAATTCGTATTCTTTACGGTGGATCTGTTACTTCATCTAATGCAGCCAGCTTAATTGTTGAGCCTGATGTTGACGGATTTTTGGTCGGTGGTGCTTCACTTGATGCTGATGAGTTTGCTAATATTGTGCGTCTTGCTGCAGCCGCTCAGTAGATTAATGTTGATATGTGTCGGTAGTCAAAGGCTTTTACTAAGCTACTTAAAGTACTGTAAAACAGGAGGTTGGTTGTGTCCACTGTAAAAATTATTTTGCAGGTGCTGCTTGTGCTTACTAGCATTTTGCTCACTTTGTTGATTTTGATGCACAAGGGCAAGGGCGGCGGCCTTTCCGACATGTTCGGTGGCGGTTTAACCAAGAATGCCGGTAGCTCTGGTGTTGCAGAAAAGAATTTGAATCGATGGACTGTGATTATTGCACTCATCTGGGTTGCTGTGATTGTGGCTCTGAATTTGATGACTAAGTTCTCATTGATTTAAGATTGTTTTTAAATAGCGCGGTTTCGGCCGCGCTTTTTTGTAAAAAGTGGTGCGCTAATGTTGATGTTCAGTCCGTCTCTTATAGTAGCGGATTTGGATGGCACAATGCTGCATGATGCAGACGCTTTCGAGAATAGGTTTTTAACTCAGCAAACTATTGATGCTGTTTCTGAAGTTAAAAGAAAAACTCGAGTTCCTTTTGCTATTATTACTGCTCGTCCAGTTTGTGCTGCTCTTAACATAATAAAGTCTCTTAATGCTGACGTTTGCGCTTATTTGAATGGTGCGCTAATAGATTTTGATGCTAACAATTCAAGCGAATCTGTTTTGTCTTCTCAAAATCAGTCTGATTCAGTAGTTCGATTCGGTTTTTCTTCAAAGCGCGCTTGTGAAGTTTGCTTGAATCTACTTTGCGCAATACCTACGTTACACATAGGTATTGTTATGAATGATATTCGATACACTAATTTCGATTTACATACATTGTGGAAGTCAAGTAATTTTATTCGCACTGATTTTCGCGATATTCCAGATGGTATTGCAGACAAAATAATTATTGTTCCGCGAGATAGTGAAAAATTGCGTTTGCAGAGTGCTCTTCCAGACGATTTTTCCTTGCATATTAGCGAAGATGTTTTGTGGATGCTTACAAATCCTCTTGCAAACAAGGGACACGCGTTGAATGTTATTTGTGAGCGTTTGAGCGTAAAGCCTAGCCGGACTGTTGTTTTTGGTGACGATATTATCGATATTGACATGTTCCGTGCCGGAGGATATGGGGTAGCGGTGGCGAATAGTAATCCACGGCTTCTTGCTATTGCAGACGAAGTTTGCGCTTCTAACAACGACGATGGCGTTGCTAGCTGGCTTCAAAACGAATTACTCTAGCTGTTTATTGAAATTATCAAAATCGTACGGATCTTTTTCACACGCTGTTACTGGGTGAAAGCAGGTTGTCGTGTGCGCTTACTCAGTTGATAGAAAATGTCGAAAACATCGGTCGATTTGGTGTTTTCGACAGTTTGGGCTTGCTTTTTGTTTATTTCACCAAATGGTTTGGTGTTTTCGACAGTTTGGGCTTGCTTTTTGTTTATTTCATCAGATGATTTGGTGTTTTCGACAGTTTTAAGCAAGCGACAAAGAAATTGCGCTAGGCACGTTCTCATACTTCCGCATCTACAAAAGACAAACTGTGCCAGCAATGAATAAACTGCATCGAGTGTTATTTGTGCAGAAAACTGTACTGCGTGCGTGTACGTTTTTTTAACATTTGTAAGTGCGCTATAGATGTTACAGCGCTGTTGGAGTATATTTGCAAGTGTTGAGAGAAAATTTTGCTTTGTGATGTTTTTAAATATTGCGAAATATTGCAAGGTAGCGTTAAGTAGTGTGAAGTGGCACCACTTAGCGTTAAGTAGTGATAAGGAGTGTGAAGGTGAAACGTAAGTATGGAATTGTTTCTAGCTGTTTGACTGTATTGCTTGGTTGCATGTGCGGTTTGAGCGCGTGTGGTGAGCCTTCTGCTAGTGATATGCCTGCTAATGGCGGTTTTGAATCTACTAATGCTTCGGATCCTGCAAGTGGCTCTTCCGTTTCTAATGACGCTGGTAGTAAGAATTCATCAGAAACTATATCTCTTAAAGAAGTAGCTAAAAAATGCAATTTCAAGCAATTGGAATCTGATGAAAATGACTATCTCTTTGATGCAGTTCTTATAGATGGAGACCAAGATGCTTCTGGAGAGAAATTTAAGAAAGATTATGCCTGTGCTATAAAAAATGTTAATCCTGGAGACCCAGTTGCAGAGAAATTTAGCGATAAACTAGAATCTTTAGATATCAGAACTCTTTCTGTTAATTTTGAAAACTATGACAAATATATGCCACCATATTTGGGTAACACTTATTACGTATATCCTACTTACGAGGGTATAAAAATAGTAAAACTTAAATAAGCATTTTTTTATTAGCAAATCATCCGTTTGATGTCAGAAATGTTATTGAGTTAGTTCGTATTTCATAATATCGGCATCAGACATTGATTATTAGATTCTATATGTATAAATAATGGAGTTGTTAGCAGTTATGAGTAGAGCAAAAAAATTTATATATTTTGCAGTATCTTTATCAATAGCCTTAACAGGTTTATCTGGCTGCGGTGAGAATAAGGATAAAATAAATTCTTCGAGTACGTCGGGGGATCCTATTAAATCGTTAGCTGCGGAATGTGGATTAAAGGTTGTAAAAGACCCTGTATTTTCTAAATATGACATGGCGATTATTAATGGTTTTAAAACTATTAATGATTTTAACAAAACTAAGTTGTGCTTGCTAAAATCTAATATTTCTACTGCAAATCAAGATAATATGTACACAACAGGGGCAGGTTCTTTTAGATATTTAAATTCGGATGTTGTTGCAATTGATCAATACAATGATGATCCTGAAGAGTACTACTACTGGTCATCTCCTTTAGTGAAGTGCAGTGGCAATTCCGATGAGGCACATTGTTATAATTATATTTTTATTATGAAGAAAGAAGATTTTAACAAGTTAAATCTTGATCGATTGAATAGTCTGAAATAAATATTGCGAAATATTTTGAAATATTGCAAGGTAGCGTTAAGTAGTGCGAAGTGGCATCACTTAGCGTTAAGTAGTGATAAGGAGTATGAAGTGAAACGTAAGTATAGGATTGTTTCTAGCTGTTTGACTGTATTGCTCAGTTGCATGTGCGGTTTGAGCGCGTGTGGAGAGTCTTCTCAAACTGGTGGAACTGCTATGGGTTCTGTTAACAATGGCACTAACCCTTCTAGAACTGTAACTATTAGGGAGGCAGCTATTGCATGCAATATCCCTGAATGGCAAGTCTCATCTGGATATTTGGGACATACTGCACTTTCTTACCAAGAATACGTAGAAGATCCTGGTTACGTTGATGATAACACTGTACCTGAGTATTCTAGAGAAAATAGTAGTCGTATATTGCATTCTTTGACTAAAGTTATTCCTTGTGTTATTCGAGAATTAAATCCTGATGATCCTAAAGCTTTAGAATTAGCTTCTAAAGTTGAGAGAACATTCAGCAAGTACAATCCTGATAATCTTAATGACTACTTTAAAGAAAATGACCTCGCGTTTATTAATTATGTTGGACGTTCGTATGTAATAGCGTCACGCCCTTGTAGAGGTATTGAGTTTCTTGCTTTCAGTGTTGACTATTTTAATAAGTTAAATTCTAAGATGAATTATCGAACACGATAGTAGTAGTTTTTATTTGTTGCGAAGGAGTTGTTTTAGCATGTTTAAGAGAATAGTTGCATCTGTTTCTGCAGTTGCTGCTGTAATGTGTTTGTGCAGCTGTGGTGTTAACAGTAATAATGTCAGTGCTATAAGTAAAAGCGATGGCGCTGTTGGTTTAGGTGCTACTAATTGTGGCATAACAGAGTCTGCTAAGGAGCCTTTATATAATAAGGAAGATATTTATATAAAGAATAATTTCTCGTCTTTTGATGACTTTGCTGATAAAGTAAGCTGTTTAGCTAATTCTATTGCTCCGAATGATTCTTTCTTGAAAGATGGATTAAAAAAATTGAAAAAAGATTATGAGAATAATAAGGAAGGTGTAAGTGTTTATTTCCATGGCGACTATGGAGTATTCATGAGATATAGCCCTTCCGATAAGTGCGGTGAAATATATAATCCAGGTATGTTTACAAACATTAATTCCCACATCGACGCATCTAAATATTGTCGCGTTATACTCTTGATTAGCAGGGATAGCGTTAACGATATGATTCAATATGGTAACTCTCAAAAAAAGAATTAATTAAACATTACTAGGATGTAGTGTGGTACTTATTTTTCGGACAACTACACAAAAACAAAAGCCGTACATGCGATGGAATTAAATCCAAATGCATGTGCGGCTTCTGTTATTTATTTAATGATTTAATCAAATCAGGCGTTTACGCGATCGATGCCGGACTGCACGTCAGCAATCACGGAATCCCAAGACTTGATGAAGGCGGCAACACCGTCGGCCTCAAGCTTGTCGGTAACGTCCTTGATGTTGATGCCAAGCTCAGCAAGCTTGTTCATAACAGCGTGGCTCTCTTCGTAAGTACCCTTAACGGAAGGAGCACCGTTGCCGTGATCAGCAAGAGCGTTCAAAGTCTTCTCTGGCATGGTGTTAACAACATGCTCAGCAACCAACTCGTCAACATACTTGCAATCGGAGTAAGCTGCGTTCTTGGTGCCGGTAGAAGCCCAAAGAGGACGCTGCTTCTTTGCGCCCTTAGCTTCAAGAGCAGCCCAACGTGGGTCAGCTGCAAACTTCTTCTCGAAGAGTTCGTAAGCCAAGCGAGCGTTAGCAACAGCAGCCTTGCCTTCAAGAGCCTTAGCTTCATCGGAGCCGTTAGCTTCGAGGAGCTTGTCAACAGCGCTATCAACGCGGGAGACGAAGAAGGAAGCTACGGAACCAATGTGCTTCAAGTCATGGCCGTTAGCATCTGCCTGAGCGATACCTTCGATGAAGGCGTCAATAACCTGCTCGTAGCGCTCGAGGGAGAAGATCAAGGTTACATTCACGGAAATACCCTTAGCGAGGGTAGCGGTGATAGCTGGAAGACCTTCCAAAGTTGCAGGAATCTTGATCATAACGTTTGGACGATCAACCTTTGCCCAAAGCTCTTCAGCCTGCTTCTCAGTGTTAGCAGTATCGTGAGCCAAGCGTGGATCAACTTCGATGGAAACGCGGCCGTCAACGAAATCAGTCTTTTCAGCAATCTCGCGGAAGATATCGGTTGCGTTACGAACATCAGTGGTGGTCAACTCGCGGATAGCGGTTTCGACATCAACCTTGCCGAGTTCCTTAAGCTGTGCATCGTATGGGCCAACCTGGCTCAAAGCCTTCTGGAAGATGGATGGGTTGGTGGTAACGCCAACAACATTCTTATTAGCAATCAAATCCTGCAAAGAACCGGACTCAATGCGGGTACGGGACAAATCGTCCAACCAAATAGAAACGCCGGAATCGCTGGTGCGCTGCGTTGCTTCAGTCATGTTATCTCCTTAACACTGTGCTCCACCAATTGGGGCACGTCGGTATTTTGGCGTTTTTACAAGAAACAGCGGTTGATGCAGAACCAACGGTAGCTCGGCATCAACACGCCGTCGCTGTCTCTTGTGAAGTAGCTAAATTAGCACTTCTAGTTTTGTGATGAATCAATTTTATTTTGATACATCAAGCTTTATTTTGCTTACTTTCTATCTTAAGCGCGAGCTTCTTCGATAGAAGCCTTAGCAGCTTCTACTACGTGCTCAGCAGTAATGCCCAAGTCGATCATGTTCTGACCGCCGTCACCCTGCAAGCCGTACTGTTCGATAGAAACAGCCTTGCCGCAATCGCCAAGATACTTGTACCAAGGCAATGCCAAGCCAGCTTCGATGGAAACACGAGCCTTGACGGACTTTGGAAGGATTGCTTCCTTGTACTCTTCGTCCTGCTCTTCGAACCATTCGAGAGATGGCATAGAAAGAACGCGAGCCTTAACGCCTTCTGCAGCCAAAGTCTTGGCAGCAGCAACAGCCCACTGAACTTCGGAACCGGTTGCCATGATGATTACGTCTGGAGTGCCTTCGCAATCAACCAAAACGTAAGCGCCGTGCTTTACGCCTTCGCGAGCCTTTTCAGCAGTCTCGGCAAGGGTTGGAACACCCTGGCGAGTCAAAATCATAGCGGTTGGGTAGCTGTTCTTCTTCTCGAAGAAGTAGCGGTAAGCTTCAGCAGTCTCATACTCATCTGCAGGGCGCACAACCTCAAGCTGAGGAATAGCGCGGAAAGCAGCCAAGTGTTCGATTGGCTGGTGAGTTGGACCATCTTCGCCCAAGGCTACGGAATCGTGGGTCCAAACGTAGAGGTTTGGAATCTCCATCAAAGCAGCCAAGCGAACTGCTGGGCGCTCGTAGTCAGAGAACTGGAAGAAGGTGCCGTTGAATGGGCGAGTGTCAGAACCAAGCAAAATACCATTGGTAATAGCACCCATTGCGAATTCACGCACACCGAAGTGAAGCTGACGACCGTACTCGGAAACGTTTGGCCAAGTGCGAGTTGCATCCTCGGATGGGCCGAAGGAGTCAGCACCCTTAATGTTGGTGTTGTTGGAACCACCCAAATCAGCGGAACCGCCCCAAAGTTCTGGCATAACAGCAGCAATTGCGTTAAGAACTGCGCCGGAAGCCTTACGAGTAGCAACCTTAGATCCAACTTCGAAGCCAGCAACCAAGTCGTCAATAGCCTTGTCGAAGCCTTCAGGAAGCTTGCCAGCCTTAATGCGCTCGTAGAGAGCAGCCTTATCTGGGTTGGCAGCAGCCCACTTTGCAAGAGCCTCATCCCAAGCCTTGTGAGCAGCCAAGCCGCGCTCTGCAACCTTGCGAGCATGAGCCAAAGCTTCTTCGTCGATTGGGAACGAAACTTCTGGGTCGAAACCGCAAAGTTCCTTCAAGCCCTTAACAGCTTCTTCACCAAGCTTAGAGCCGTGGGAAGCTTCGTTGTCGGTCTTGCCTGGGGTTGGCCAAGCAATCAAAGTATTAACCTTAATGAAGTGAGGCTTATCGTTAACTTCCTGAGCCTTTTCGATAGCAGCAGCCAAAGCCTGAACGTCTTCCTTGTAGGAGCCGTCTGGCTGGATGAAGCTAACTTCATCGGTGTACCAACCGTATGCACGGTAACGAGCAAGAATATCTTCAGAGAAGGTGAGCTTAGTGTCGCCTTCAATCTGAATGTGGTTTGCATCGAAGATTACAGTCAAATTGCCAAGCTTCTGGTTTCCAGCCAAGGAAGCAGCTTCAGAAGAAACGCCTTCCTCAACGTCGCCTTCGCCGCAGATAACCCAAACCTTGTGATCGAATGGGGAAGTGCCGGCTGGAGCTTCTGGATCGAGAAGACCGCGCTCAAAGCGCTGGCCGTAAGCGAAACCAACAGCAGAAGCAAGACCCTGGCCAAGAGGACCAGTTGTTATTTCGATGCCTGGGGTTAAGCCATACTCTGGATGGCCTGGAGTACGCGTGTCAGCGCCGCCACGGAAATACTTGAGATCGTCAAGAGTCAAGCCGTAACCAGAGAAGAACAACTGCACGTATTGCGTAAGCGAAGCGTGACCGCCAGAAAGAATAAAACGATCGCGGCCAGCCCACTTTGGGTCAGCAGGATCGTGCTTAATGAAGTGCTGGTACAGAGTGTACGCAATTGGTGCCAATGAAACAGGGGAGCCAGGATGTCCGTGTCCTGCTCGCTCAACAGCATCAGCCGAGAGAACCTTCGCCATTTTTACGGCGCGCTCGTCTAATGCAGACCAGTTGAAATCGGTCATGTGATCTACTTTCCTTCCAATAATCCGGGTTTTAAGCACAGCTCACGCTGGCTTTTTACCCTCTCATTGCCCTTCAATCCTATCTTTCATATGCGACGAATATGTTACAAAGTGTGTCAAAAGTTTGCGTTTATGTGCTGTTGAGTGATTGTGAAAAAGACTACAATAGAAAATGTTGTGTAACATGTAAGGAGCTTGTTTTTCTAAGCTCTACCGTACACGGAATTACATGAGAGGTGAATTGATGCAGTCAAGACGCATGATGGTACTCCGTGCAGTTGTTGAAGATTATATAAAATCTAAGGAGCCTGTAGGTTCTGCTTCGTTAGCAAAAAATCATAATCTTGGTGTAAGTTCTGCAACTATTCGTAATGACATGTCTGCTTTGGAAGAAGAAGGCTACTTAGTTCAACCTCACACTTCCGCCGGTAGGATTCCTACAGAAAAAGGTTACCGTTATTTTGTTGACGGTTTAGCTGCGGTTATTCCTCTTTCTGAAGCTCAAAGGCGCGCAATACGTAGTTTTTTGAGCGGTTCTGTTAGTTTACAAGATACGTTACAGCGTTCTGCAAAACTTCTTGCAAGTATTACAGGACAGGTTGCGCTGGTTGCTTCTCCTGCTCTTTCTCGTGCAACTGTTCGGCATATTGAGATTGTGCAAGTTTCTACTACTACGCTTCTTGTTGTTGTGATTACTGATACTGGCGGCGTTGCACAGCATATGTTGCAAGTTGGCTCTATTTGTGCAGAAGATCTTTATAAGGTGATTGCTCTTGTTAATGAGGTCTCCGTGGGTTGTTCCTTAAAGATTGCCGCCCGTAAGATTCGTGCTCTTTCTAGTGCAGTTCATTCTGATTCATCTAAATATGGTGCATCATATTCTCTTTCTTGCGTAAAGTCTTGTGCTACGCCTTCTTGCGTAACTAATTACGCTAATGCTGATTATGTTTCTAATCGTACTGTTGATGCGCTTATTTGTGGTTTGGCAGATGCGCTTGATGATATGCATAATGGTGAGCATGCGCACGACTTGTATGTTGCTGGTGCTTCTCAGCTTGCTCATAGGCAGACTATGACTGATTTTGCTTCGCTTTTTGATGCTCTTGAAGAGCAGGCTGTAATTATGCGCCTTATGACTTCTCTAAGCGAGGAGGCTAGTGATTGCGCAAATGGAGTAAGTGTTGCTATCGGTTCAGAAACGCATACTCCTGGCCTGCTTAACGCTTCGATTGTGACTAGCGGATATGGGTATGGTTCAGATGTAAGTGGTTCTGATATAAGTGTTTCTGATGATAATTCTGAAGTTAGTGAGATCAGTGCGACTTGTGATGTGATTTCTGACTCGCATGCCTCTTCGCCAGTTGCTTTTATCGGTTCTATTGGTCCGCAGCATATGGATTATGTTGCTACTATGGGCGCTGTAAAAGCGGTTGCTAAGTATTTGAATGCTTTTATATCTAAAACTCGCTAGTTTTTGTATATTTATAAATACTTAAACTAGCGGCATTCTACTGACTGTGCCTTATGGCACAATAGTTGGAGTTTATTAATAAAATACAGGTTTTATAAGGGAATATTAAGTGACTGATTATTATAAGATTCTTGGTGTTGATCATGACGCAAGCGAAGATGATATTCGCAAGGCGTATCGAAAGATGAGTCGCAAGTATCATCCTGATATTGCAGGTCCTGAATTTGAAGATAAATTTAAAGAAGTGAATGCTGCGTACGATGTGCTTTCAAATCCAGAAAAGCGTCGTATGGTAGATATGGGTGTAGATCCTAATAATCCGTCTGCAGGTGCTGGAGCTGGTTCTAGTACGTTTTCGAACATGGGAATGGGTGATATTTTCAGCCAGTTCTTCGGTGGTTCGTTTGGCGAATCTCAAGGTCCTGTTTCGCGCGTACAGCCGGGTGCAGATGCGCTTACTGAGACTAATATAGATTTAAAAACCGCTATTTTTGGCGGAAATGCTCGCGTGCGTGTAACTACTTTTGGTGTGTGCAAGGATTGTAATGGTTCTGGTTCTTCCGACGGTAGTAAGCCTGTAACATGTAAGCAATGTAATGGTTCTGGTTTTTGCCAGAAAGTGGTTCGAACTATGCTCGGCCAAATGGTTTCGTCAATGCCTTGCGAACGTTGCGAAGGTCATGGCGATGTTATTGAGCATGTTTGCCAAAATTGCATGGGTCACGGCCGTGTGCGTACTGTACGCGAAGTTGGTGTTAATATTCCTGCTGGAATCCATGATGATTCAAGATTGCGTTTAGCTTCCCAGGGTGCTGTTGGAGAATGTGGTGGCCCAGCTGGCGACTTGTACGTGGATATTCATATTCGTAAAGATAAGCAGTTTACTCGAGAAGGCGATGATTTGCATTGTTGGATCGATGTGCCAATGACTTGGGCTGTTCTTGGTCATGAAACTGAGATTGATACTTTCGATGGTGTTAAAAAGATTATTATTCCTGCAGGCTGCCAGAGTGAGGATACTGTTACTATTAGTAATCTTGGCGTAACGAAATTGCGTTCTGATTCGCGAGGAAATATTGTTGCGCATATTATTGTGGAAACTCCTACGAAACTTAATGAAAATGAGCGTTCTCTTATGGAACAGTTTGCTAAATTACATGACGCTTCTGTTAAAGCTCCTAAACAGCGTCCTGTTCCTAAGCAGAGTGAAGATCGTAAGGGATTCTTCGGAAAATTGAAGGATGCTTTTTCTAATTAGTTGCGCTGAGTGATTAGTTGAGCTGAGTGACTGTTTCAATCTTTAAGATAGTTTATATGTGTAATTGGGGTAGTAAGTATGGTTTTGTCGTTACTTTTTGCTGGAACTCCTGAAGTTGCAGTGCCATCTCTTAGAGCTTTGGCTGAAGATCATGAGCACTTCGATGTTAAAGCTGTACTTACTCGACCTGATGCTCCAACTGGTCGTGGTAGGAAGCTAATGCCGAGTGCTGTAAAGCAAGCTGCTCTTGAGCTGGGTTTGCCTGTACTTGAGTGCAATCCTAGTGATGAGGATTCTTGTATAGCATCTCTTAAAGCGACTGGTGCTGAAGCTGCCGCTGTTGTGGCTTATGGCAAGATTCTGCGCCAGAATGTTTTAGATGCTTTGCCGCTTGGCTGGTATAATCTTCATTTTTCGCTTCTTCCGCAGTGGCGTGGTGCTGCTCCTGTGCAGCGCGCAATTTGGGCAGGAGATGATATTACGGGCGCTACTGTTTTTCGCATAACGCGCGGCATGGATTGCGGTCCTATTCTTTCTCAAATGACTACGAGCATTGGTGAGCATGAAACTTCTGGTGATTTACTTACTAGACTTTCTCACGACGGTGCTTCTCTGCTAGCTGCTTCGCTTCAAGGAATGTACTCGGGTAGCATAGTTCCTGTTGAGCAGGATCAGTCTGCATTCGAGCTTGCTGATAAAATCACTGTTGAAGATGCGCATATTCGTTTTGATGCTCCTGCTTTTGCGGTTGACCGCCAGATTCGTGCTTGTACTCCTAATCCGGGTGCTTGGTGCATTATGCGCGAAGATTCTAAAAATGAGGAGAATTCCACTACTTTACATGTGTTGAAGTCTGCTATTGCTGATTCCAATAATGTTAATACTCCAAAATCTGGCCAGTTGTCGCCTGGTGAGCTTTTTGTTGGAAAACATAATGTTTGGGTTGGTACTGCAACTGAGGCTTTGGAGCTTATTGAGGTTAAAGCTCAAGGTAAGAAAGCTATGAAGGCGGCTGATTGGGCGCGTGGAGCTAGACTTTCTGCAGCAGCTTACTGCGCATAAAATTATGAGTATGAACTTTTCTTCGATGTTGCCAACTTTGTCTAAACCAGGACTTTTGGTTATGGACGTTGATGCCACGCTTATTGAGGAAGAAGTTATTGATTTGCTTGGCACAGAAGCAGGATGCGGTAGTGAGCTTTCTGCTATTACAGCGCGAGCAATGCGTGGGGAAATTACTTTCGACACTTCCTTGCGTTTGCGAGTTGGCATGCTTCGAGATTTAAATATTGACGAGTGTAAAAAGCGTATTATTTCTAAAATTCACGTAACTAAAGGCGCGAATGTTTTAATTGACACTCTTCATGCGCACGGTTGGAAAGTTGGTGCAGTTTCTGGAGGTTTTCACGAGATATTGGATGACTTACTGCCGAATCTGAATATCGATTTTTGGGTTGCTCACCATTTAGAAACTTTAGAAGGAAAGTTAACTGGCAATGTTCTTGGAAATATTGTGAACGAATCCGCAAAAGTTGAGGCGCTAAAAACGTGGGCAAATCAGCTTGAAATTGCGCAATATCAAACTGTCGCAGTTGGTGATGGAGCAAACGATATTTCCATGATTAAATATGCTGGACTGGGCGTAGCTTTTTGCGCAAAACCGGCGGTAGAAGCTGCAACAGCCTACCATATTTGCACGCGCGATTTAAGTGCGGTACTGCGCTTTTTAAACGCTAAGTGATCTTAATTAAACGATTAAAATATAGTAAAGATTTTCGAAAAAGTATTAAATAAACTATAATATACCAGTAGAGATTTTACGGTAGAAGGTATGGGGTGTATGACTGAAGTGAATTTGCGTGAGGTTGCTCTTGAGGTTGCGCGCATTCTTGAGGATGTTGGTAAGCATGCTTATCAAGATCAGCTTAGTCCGCGCGATATGACTCGTTTGGCGTTGGGAGATCTTACTAAGTCTAATTCTGATTTAGGAGATAAGCTCGTTCGATTTATACAGAATCGTATAACTTACATTAATACTTTTCAGGGTTTTTGGCGCAATCGTCCAGAAAATTGTAATCCTGGAGACCGCTTCTGGTGTGTAGGAACTGTTGATGGTGCGATTAATTTCAATCGCGATATGGCAGAGTGGACTCTTACTGTTTCGCTTTTTGAATTCAATCATGAGGGTTCAGCTAGGCCGGTTCTTGGAGTGGTTCACGCTCCTGCATTGGGATTGACTTATCTGGCTGCAAAAGGTCAGGGTGCGATTCGTATTCGTAGGACTCCGCAAGGAGAGAAACGCGAGAAAATTACTCCTTCTACGACTTCAACTTTGCAGGGATCTGTGGTTTGCTACGGAATGTCTTACATACCGGGTGAATCTAAGCGCGCGCTTGACGTGGTTTCTTCAATTGAAGAGGTATGTCCTGCAGATATTAAGCGCATTGGGCCTGCGTCTCTTGACTTGTGCAAAGTGGCTGACGGTACTTATGATGCGTATTTTGAGCCGCATTTGCATCAGTGGGATATTCCGGCAGTTTCGGCTGGAGCTGTAGTGGTTGAAGAAGCACAGGGTCAAGTGTGTCAGTGGGATGGAAGTCCTATTCACTGGCGTAGAGAGAATGATGTTGTGGCTTCTAACGGTTTGCTTATTAAAGAGTTAAAACCGTATTTGAAGTAACAAATAATCTACTTGTGTTTCGTGTTGTATTTGTGTGTTGTATTATATTTTTTTAACGAATATTATGACGTTATAACATACTATTTATGCGGAATTTATGCGGTGTTTATGCGGAATTTATACGGTAATGAAATATAAATCACAAGAAATACAGCATAAAACTGCTTGAAATGTATGAATATTTGAGTAATATTCAACCTGTGTCACTGTCAGTTTGCAAATTATGTACGCTGAAACGTATTAAGAGAGTGTGAAGCGTTCTATAAATATCAAATTGATGTGAAAGAAGCGAATGCTAATTTATTGGCTGCCGCATGATTGCATATTACAAATTATGCATAAGCAGAAGTATAAAGAAGACAGATTGTTGAGGTGAGGAATAATGACGAAGAAGATCGTTAGTGCAAAACATCTTGCTGATTTGCAAAAATCTATGCAAAAATCTATGCAAAAATCTGGTAACAACGTTATTTATGCGCCACTATCCAAGAGCGTGTGCGCTGCGATGCTTGCTGGATCAATGTTGCTTGGGGGGGGGGTATTCGTTTCTCCTGCGCCTGCTTATGCTGACGGTTATGTAGCTCCTGACGGAAATATTTACTACGGTTACAAGTCAGACGCAAACTACAGTAAACAGCGAATTAAAATTGAAGTTCATTACTACAGCAGCAAAGAAGATGCTGATAAAGATGAGAACCGAGATCCTCTTGGCCAGTTTGTACGCGTAAAGTACGTTGCAAATCTTAATTCTGAAGATAATTCATTTGATAAGTGGGCATTCCGTCCAATGTGGTGGTATGGTGTTCCAGCAGGTTTAACTAACGTACACAATGTTATTTACAGCCGCTTTGAGAAGTATACGAAGGAAGGAAAACCTGATACTGTTCCAGGTACTACTAATCCAGGTCTTAAAAAAGATAGTGAAAATACAACTAAGCATTACAGAGACGCAAAGGATTGGAAGAGTATTTCCAGATTCTATATTACCGATCCAAGCACGCTTACTTCTAAGAACGGCTTGGCTATGCTACTTGGTGTCGATGGTGGTAAAAACAAGGGTTACGATCCTAACGGCACTAATGCAGGCAATTGGAAAGACTTCTATGATGCTTCTAAGGGCATGCAGGGAATGTTTATTGATTGGGAGTCTGCAGGTAAGCGCTTCTATGAGATGACTTACGTTGCAGAGTTGACGGATGACGCGTGGAAGAACCGTGACGAGCATCCACTTCGTTTTGCTGCTGGCGTTTACCGTTTTGCTGGTAACTGGCATATTGCTACTGGTCAGATTCACCGCGCTCCAAAGATTGCAGACAGCTTGAAGGTTCAGTATCCAGCTTTGACGCCTGTTGCTAAAGCCGATGGTCTTACGCCTGACGAGAAGACAAAGGTTACAGCTGCAATTAAGAAGGCTAATGAAAACACAAAGCATTTCACAGACCTTCTTGATAAGATTGAAGTTGATAAAGACGGTACTGCAACTCTTACTTTCCATGACAAGACAACGATTACAATGCCTGGAAAGTTGCTTGTAGTAGAAGATAAAAAAGATAACGTTAAGTTCCCACCTGTATACCCTGCTCCAATTGGTGTGGTGAAGCCTAAGAATTTGAGCGAAGATGATCAGAAGGCGATTATTGACGGCTTTAAGAAAGCTAATGCAGACAAAGACTTCCTTAAGAAAGTTAAGGATAAAGACGCTGAGGCTTATACGTTTGATAACAATAAGCAGGAATTGACTATTAATTACAAGGACGGCTCTTCGCTGACCATTCCTTACGATCAACTGGTATATCAGGGTGCAACCATTGCTGATTGGGCTCCTTACGTTGTGCCTGATCCAATTGAGGTTACAGATCCTGCGAAATTAAGCGAGACTGAAAAGAAACAGGTTACCGATGCCTTTGATACAGCAAACGCTGACTTGGATGTTTACAATAAAGCAAAGAAGAATGGTGCAACTCCTGTAAGCTTTGATAAAGACTTCAAGAACGCTATTATTACCTGGGCAGACGGTTCAACAACAGAGATTCCTTCTTGGCAATTCCTCAAGCAAAAGGCTGAAACACCAACACCAAATCCTCAGCCGCCTACTCCGAAGCCAGCTGAAGAAAAGAAGACGTTCACGGTTGATTTCTCTACTACTACGAGTAGGGTTATACCGAACTTTGACCCATTCAACGCTTCGTCTGCAAGTGAGACAACCAAGAATGCAGTTACAGCTTTTAAAGGTGCGCTTAAGAAGCTTCCAGCAAAGGATTCTGATGGTAAGACTGTAACTATTACTGACGTTGATTTTGATTTCAATAGCGGCGAAATTATTTTTAAGGCTGGAAACGATTATAAAGAGCAACGTTATCCTATGTCTTTACTGTTTAAGAACGGTAGCACTGGCACTCAGAATCCTACGCAGCAGACGCCTACAAGCAAGACTGATACTGACCCTAACAACAACAAAAATACTTATAAATATTTTGTTACTAAGACTCAAATTAGTGAAGCTAAAGTTTCTGATGTAAAGCCTCAAGAAGTTGTTAAGGCATTAAAGCAATTTGTTAAAGATAATTACACTGGTTGGACTGAACAAGATTTAGCAAGTGTTACTAGTAATGTAGCTGTTGGTAAAAACTGGAAAGCGAAAAACGGTACAACAAATCTTGAACCATTCAACAATGGTAATGGAAGAATCACATCAATTAGTGTAAGTAATGATAATGGATTAACAGTTAATGGTTATCAGTATGCAGACCAGGAAGATGCTAATATTGATGTATCAACTGATGGTCCATTATTTACTATTTCAGCAGATGATTTGTATGCTCCAAATAGTGGAAGCCAGACTCCTACGGATAACACCGCTGAAAAATTGAAAGAGCTTGCTAAGCAGATTCGCAACCAGCGAAAGCAGGCTGGAGAGTTAGCAGATGCCGATATAACTACTCTCAAAGCTACTGACAAAGATATTGATGGCATGAATAATGAGCAAGCTCTTCGTGATCTTATCAAGAAGATTGCTGATTATCAGAAGCCAAAGCCAGTTGAGTATAAGTACAACTTTGAGAAGTTGAAGTTGAATCATGATGGTGAGCCAAACGATGCTGATTACAAGAAGATTGTTGTAGATCAGTTCTTGAAGAAGAACTATACGACTGACAATGCAAAATGGTCAACACTTGAGAATGCTTATTCTAATAAGACTGTTGTTCTTTCTGGTAACAATGCGAACACATATAACTTAACGCCTGTTACAAGTGGAACATCCGGCTTGAATATTTACACTGGCAATAAGCAAACAGGTAGTGTAACAAGTGTTGGTATCGATTCTAATGGTAATTTAGTCGTTCGCGGCTGGAAAGCAGACTCTAGTAGCCAGCATGCGGAAGTATTGATTACTATTAAGAAAGCTGATTTGTATACTCCAGAGTCTAAGGAACAAAACCCAACTCCATCTGCTGAAGACCTCAAGAAGTTTAGAGAGCAGGCAAAGGAGATTATTGAGCGCAATCCTAAGCTTACTGAGGATCAGAAAAAAGATTACAAGAATCAGATTGATAAGGCTGATACTAAAGATAAAATCCAGAATATCCTCAAGGAAGCTAATAAGAAAGGCAATGACAACAATGTTAATGCTAATGATTTAAAGGAAAAGGAAAAGAAGGAAAAGGAAAAGCGCGAAAACGAGCAAAAGGAGAAGGATAAGAAGGAGCGCGAAAAGAAGCAAGAAGAGCAAACCACTAAGGATAAGAAGAGTGCTAACGACACTATTGATAATCTTAGTGATTTAACTCAAGATGAAAAGGATAAGCTCAAGGAAAAGCTGAATGGAAAGAATGGAGATACTACCAAGCCTGGTGCTAAGACTCCTGAAGAAGTTCAGCAGATTGTTAACGAAGCTCAAGTTCGAAATGCTGCTCACAAAGCTATTAAGGATGAGTTACCATTCTTAAGCCACGGCAAGGGAGAAAGCGACAACGACGATAAGGCTCTTAAGGAGTTAATCGGTTCTGATCCAGCTCAGAAGGATAGCGCGCTCACTGCTTTGGAAAATGCTTTGACTGCAAAAGATGCTACTGCAGAAAGCATCAATAATGCTCTTGACGCCGCCAAGCGCCAGAATACAAGTAATGAGCAGAATGCCAAGATTGCTGGTATTGCGAAGCTTGAAGCTAAGAAGGCAGAGCTTGATGCAGCATATAACGCTTTAGCAGCTGATCAACAGGCGAAAGCCAAGAAGAATTACGACGCTGCTATTACTGCAATCACTAATGCTAAGACTGCTGTTAACAAAGCAACAAAGCCTTCTGACATCATGACAGCTGTTAATGGTGTAGATACTTCGCTTAATGCTGCTAAGGAAGATATCAAGAATAATACTCCTAAGCGCGATACTACTCAGAACACATACGATGATCAGTCTGAACTTAATAAAGAAAAGGAAGCTCAGAAGAAACGTATTCAAGATAGCAATCTTTCTGCCGAAGACAAGCAGAAGGCTATTGATGACATCAATGCTGCCACTAAGCTTGGCGACCCAGAGGGTATTGCTAATCGCGCGCTGAAGGCGCAGAAGATTAAGGATGCGCTTAAAGCAATTGACAACCTTGAGCATTTGAATGATGCGCAGAAGAAAGCGTATAAAGATATCATCAACACTACTGATGCTGGTAATCACAAAGATGACCAGGGCAAAGACACTGGTGTTGACGACATCGACGATGCGCTCGCTAACGCTGCAAACACCGATAATGCTATGGCTCGTCTTAAAGAGTTGAAGAAGAAAGCCGATGAGTTTGCTAAGGGTGATTCTTATACAAAGTCAACTGATACCGATAAAAAGAAAGCGTTTGACGCTGCTGCTACTGCAGCTGGTGCTGTTCTCGACAAAACTAAGGGTGACGCCAAGACTGCGGATCAGGTTAATGAGCTGTACAAGGATCTTCTTAAGGCAATGCGCGATATCGATCCTCAAGCCGAGAGTGCTGGTCTAAAGACCGATGCTCTAAGCAAAGAGATTGAGTCTGATAAAAAGTTGAAGCCAGATGATAAAGCTGACCCTAAGATACCAGGTGATTCGGTTTATACCACTGCTTCTGCAGATAAGAAAAAAGCATTTGATGACGCTTTGACTGCCGCTGAGCAGGCTTTGACGACTGCTGAAAATACTAAGAAGCCTGATGCCAAGAAGATGAGTGCTGAAGAGGAAGCAACTGCTCAGAAGGCTGTTGACGACGCTCTTGACAAGCTTGTTAAGGCTCGCCTTGCTTTGGATGGTGTTAACACCAAGCCGCTTGAGCAACAAATCGCTAAAGATGCAGATATTAATAAGTCTGTAAAGTACACCAAGGCCTCTGCTGGTAAGAAGAAGGCGTACGACGATGCTCTTGCGGCTGCTAAGAAGCTCATAACTGATTTGACTACTCCTATCACTGCTGGCGCCTCTACACCTAAGTACGATAAAATCACATTAGACACCAAGGAGAATAAGCAGAAGGCTTTGGATAAGGCTATCCAGACTCTTAAAGAAGCAGCTGCCGCTCTCGACGGTAAGGAACAAGAACCAACCCCAACGCCTTCTGTTGATAAGAGTGGTTTGCAGCATGAGATTGCGAATAGTGGTGATGTGAAGAAGTCGGATGATTATAATAATGCTCCTTCGGATAAGAAGCAGGCTTATGATCACGCTTTGGATCACGCTAACGAAGTGAACAATGATCCGAATGCTACTCAGGATCAGGTGAATCAGGCTGCTGAGGATTTGCAGAAGGCTGAGAATGATTTGAAGCCAACTCCAAGCCCGCTTCCAACTCCTGTTCCTGGCGGTCATGAAGATTCTGGCTTTGGTGTGAATGATAACGCGCCTACTACTGTGGATAAGGGCGAGTTGAACATTCAGATTGATAGTGCTGAGTCTGATTTGCAGCCGGGCAATGCTGGTAACGGTAACGCTGGTTCTAACAATGCTGGTAATGCTGCAAACTCTGGCGCAAACGCTGGTAATGCCGGTAACGCTGGTAATACTGCTAACAACAACTCTGGCTCCAACGCCAATGCTGCTAATGGCGCAAATTCTGCTGCGGTGAATGCTGCGGTTGAAAATTCGCCGGCTGTGAAGCAGGCTGATGCTCAAGTTGCTAAAGCTCAGGCGGCTTTGGACGCTGCTTTGGCTGAGGCTAAGAAGGTTGCTGCGGATCCTAACGCAACTCAGGCTCAGGTTGATGCTGCGGCTCAGAAGCTTTCTGCTGCTCGTAAGGCTTTGGCTGATGCTAAGGCTCATGCAGATGAGGTTCGTGCTTCTGTTCGTGCTTCTGTTCGCGCTCAGGTTTTGAAGCGTTCTAAGGGCATGAAGTTAAGCAAGACTGGTAGTAATGTGTCTGCATTTGGCGTGTTTGCTGCTAGTGTTGCTGCTGCTGGTGCTGCGCTCTTCGTGAGCAAGCGCCGCGGAATCTCCCGCCACTGCAACAAGTAGTAGGTTATATTTAATTTAATTCGATTAAATTAAATAAACGGTTGAATAATTAAATAGTTGAATAACAATGAGCCTCACTTGCGATTGATTTCACAAGTGAGGCTTTTTGTTATTAATTAACTGAGAAAACAACGGTCACGCGTTACTGGTGCAGTACGTAATCTGCGCTAGTAACAGCATTTTACGATTTATTGTTAGATATCAGCTAATACATGCTTTGAACGCCACCGCACGTTTGTATTACTTACGCAAGTTTTGCGTCACAAAACTTCAATAGACATGATTCCAACCGGTTCGAGTGGAGCATCAGATCGGTCGGTTGCGACTGCATCGAGCTTATCTACCACAGCTTTTGAATCATCATCAGCTACTTCGCCAAAAATAGTGTGATGACCATCCAACCAAGGAGTAGGAACTGTAGTAATAAAGAACTGTGAGCCGTTAGTACCATGCAAACGACCGTCGCGTCCACGACGCTTACCAGCATTCGCCATAGCAAGCAAATAAGGCTTATCGAACTTCAGTGACGGATCAATCTCATCATCGAACTCGTATCCAGGACCGCCAGTTCCTGTACCAAGTGGGCAGCCACCCTGAATCATAAAATCTTTAATAATGCGGTGGAAAGTTAAACCATTATAGAAAGGTTCATGAGAGGATTCACCAGTGAACGGATCTTTCCATTCCTTCTCGCCAGTGGCAAGACCAATGAAATTCTTCACTGTTTCTGGAGTTTTACTGTCAAATAAATTGATTTTAATATCACCTTCAGAGGTGTGCATAATAACTGTAGTCATGAGTACAATTTTCACATAAGTTGAAGACTGCAAATTGTAATTGTGTTAAAAAGAATTATTAAGAAAATTATTAAAAACAAGAGAATTATTCATAATAAAAGCGGGCTCATAGTCAAGCAGTAAGCTCAACCACAAGCCCGCGTATTTGTTGTAACCTTCTTCTATTTATACATT
The DNA here is from genome assembly GCF_055326835.1 of Gardnerella sp. C0684A1. NCBI lineage: Bacteria > Bacillati > Actinomycetota > Actinomycetes > Bifidobacteriales > Bifidobacteriaceae > Gardnerella > Gardnerella sp. C0684A1. The sequence continues at coordinate 141,727 of NZ_JBLTSX010000004.1, forward strand.
ACAAGATTTAATTATTTGCGAAAACTTGTAAGTATTTGTGTTTATCCACTTGCACTTACAAATTTTCGCAAATCAAATTTTCGCAAATCATACGCTTATGAAATCACAAGCGCTGGTACAAAGAAGATCCAGATTCTTGGAACTTCTTGCTCATCTCTTTCATACCATCGCTAATTGCTTGGGTACGTGCTTCTTCGACAAGCTGTTCCTGTTGAGCGGCTCCACCAAAACGCTTACGAATATTCTGCGAAATAGCCATTGAGCAGAACTTTGGTCCGCACATTGAGCAGAAGTGAGCCATTTTTGCTGGCTCTGCAGGAAGAGTATCGTCGTGGAAAGCAATAGCAGTATCTGGATCGTAGCTTAAGTTGAACTGATCCAACCAGCGGAACTCAAAACGAGCCTTACTGATTGCGTTGTCGCGATCCATAGCATGCGGATGATGCTTAGCAAGATCTGCCGCATGGCAAGCAATCTTATACGCAATTACGCCCTGCTTTACATCGTCTTTGTTAGGCAATCCCAAATGTTCCTTAGGAGTCACATAGCAAAGCATTGCAGTACCGTAGCGTGCAATCTCTACGCCACCAATAGCGGAAGTAATGTGATCGTAGCCTGGGGCAGTATCAGTAGTCAAAGGACCAAGCGTATAGAATGGAGCATTCTGGCAAATTGCTTTCTCCATCTCAATATTCATACGCACAGTGTCGAATGGCACGTGGCCTGGGCCTTCAATCATCACCTGAACATCATGCTGCCAAGCAATCTTAGTAAGCTCACCAAGTGTCATAAGTTCGGAAAGCTGAGCCGCATCGTTAGCATCAGCCAAGCTTCCTGGACGCAAGCCGTCACCCAAAGAGAACGCAACATCGTACTTTGCGAAAATCTCACACAATTCTTCAAAATGAGTGTAAAGGAAGCTTTCTTGATGATGCTGCAAGCACCACTCAGCCATAATGGAGCCGCCGCGGGAAACAATACCAGTTACGCGGTTTGCAGTAAGCGGTACGTAGCGAAGGAGCACGCCTGCGTGAATAGTCATGTAGTCAACGCCCTGCTCGCACTGTTCAATAACAGTGTCGCGGAAAAGCTCCCAGCTTAGCTTAGAAGCATCATCCTCAACTTTTTCCAAAGCCTGATACATTGGCACAGTACCGATCGGCACAGGGGAGTTGCGCAAAATCCATTCGCGAGTCGTGTGAATATCGTTACCTGTGGAAAGATCCATAACGGTATCCGCGCCCCACTTAGTAGCCCACGTAAGCTTTTCTACTTCCTCGTCAATAGAAGACGTAACAGCAGAATTACCCATGTTTGCGTTGAGCTTAGTTAAGAAGCGAGAGCCAATAATCATAGGTTCAGCTTCAGGATGGTTGATATTGCAAGGAATTACAGCACGTCCTGCTGCAAGTTCGGAGCGAACAAGTTCCACATCACAGTTTTCGCGAGTAGCAACATACTGCATTTCTGGAGTAGTAATTCCATGACGTGCATACCACATTTGAGTAATAGGATGATCTACAGCCTTCATAGGCTTATGCATGCGTCCGCGCCATTCCTTTGAGGCTTTACCACGCTTAATAGCACGCTTACCATCATCCTGGAGATTACGCCTACGACCCTCATACTCTTCTACGTCACCACGGTCTCGAATCCAATCGAGACGAAGAGGAGCTAAACCTTCCTTAGGATCGCATTTAGGGCCTTCAGTGTTGTAATCGTGGAAAGGAGGGTTAGGGCCTACTCCAGGCGTGTCTGAAAGCTTAATTTCAGTGTAAGGAACTTCCAAATCGTAAGAACCATACTTATATTCAAAATGAACTGGCGTAGTCTTACGGATATGAGCTTTGTCCCTCTGAGTGCATCCACGTGCGGCAATATCAACACGCTGTTGCTTTTGAAGTTTTGCAGCTTCCTTTGCTTCCTTAGCGTTAATAAAAGCTGGTTTCTTTTCTTCAGTTTTTTCCTCAGATTTTTCGGAAACTTTTACTCGCTTAGCGTAACCGTGTTTTGCCTCACCGCGTACTTTATTCCAATGCTCAACAAATTCGTGCATTGTAGATTCTGGTGTTTCTGAATCATACAAAACTTGCGAAATAAAGAAGCCAGCAGCTTTAGTGCTAGCAATCATATCTACATCGTCAAGCTGAGTTTTTCCGCCAACAAGAACAGGGAAATCACTTGCTTTGCAAATCGTATTAATTTTTTCTTCATCAAGCGTTGTGTGATTAGCTTCTAAATCGTAAGCTGCAGTAGTGTTTTCGCAGCCTTCTTCAGGATTGTGCATTGCAGTTACGCAAATGTAATCAATGCAGCCATCTGGAAGCTCATTTATAACTTTTACTAAGCTTTCAGTTTCAACAGACAAACCAATTACGGCATCTTCGCCAAGCAGTGCGCGTGCTTCTCTAGGTTCCATATCGCTTTGAGCTAAGTGCACGCCGTCAACTTTAATGCTTTGATTACGAGCTTGCCAAGCAACATCAACACGCTCGTCAATAACAAACGTTACCGAATCGCACTTGTTGTTATCTTCGATTATTTGCGCGATATCACGAGCTATTGTTGTTATTTCTTTAGCATTTTCATTGTTGCAATGAAGACGTATAAAAGTTGCGCCAGCGCGTAATGCATCATCAACAACATCAGTAAGCGGTCGATTAGAGCAAACTTGCGGATCTGCTATAAAACAAGCGCTGAGATTAAATTGATCACGCATTGATGCGTATGGATAATTCGAGGTCATGCTATTTTTCATTGCTCCCTACGTTGTATTAACTAACAGGTTCGAAGGGTCAGGCTTGTTGGCCTATCTCAGCTTTCTTGCGGAAAGCACCCCTGCAAAAATGTCGAATTATTAGCCAGTTTACATGATTACGTGGCCTTTGTTTGACGGGTATGTTGCGAAAGTGTTGATTTTTATACAAAAACCCGCTCAGCTCCTTATGCTGGGCGGGTATAACGAACGGCACGCACACTTTAAAAGTGGTATGGCTTCATCTACCTAACTTCTTTCTCGCTCTCGCAATTATTCCCCTTCGCGAGTAACACGGTACAAATATATTGCAGAGATTCTTATTTTTCTACGGTTACATTATTTATATTACTTATAACGCGTTGAAAAAAGCTGCAAAAACAGGGTTAAAGGTTATAATGTTATAAAGAATTATTACAAATTTATGACGAATCTGCGTGTCGAGTACAAAAGATTCAACCAAAACACTTTTAAATATCTAGTTGCAGACCGTAGATTACACTGTTACGTATGACTTCATTGCGATTAGCTTTAGCGCAGATTGATACTTGCGTAGGAAATATAGAAAGTAACAGCAATAAAATAGTGCAATACTCGCGCAGGGCAGCGCAAGATGGTGCAAAAATAGTAGTTTTTCCAGAAATGACACTTACTGGATATCCTATTGAAGATTTAGCGTTACGAGCAACATTTAGAACAGCCGCTTCGAAAGCAGCAGAAGAATTAGCAGAAAATCTTAAAAAAGAAAACTTAGGTAACTTATACGTAGTAGTCGGAACTGTAGGAGTAGACGAAAATTCCGGAAAACCAAGAAACAGGCTTCTTGTACTTCACGACGGAGAAATAAAACTCAACTACGATAAGCATTTCTTACCAAATTACGGCGTATTTGACGAATTTCGTATTTTCTCTTCCGGCAACGAGTGCACGGTTATGAACATTGACGGCAATCGTATAGGTTTTGCTATTTGTGAAGACATTTGGCAAGACGGAGGGCCGGTTGAAAAACTAGCCAATATTGGTATCGATCTTCTTGTTACAATGAACGGATCTCCATATGAAGAGGGAAAAACTCACGTACGCTATCAGATTGCTGCAAAAAGAGCAAAACAAGTAAAAGCGCCAGTAGTATACGTAAATCAGGTTGGAGGACAGGATGATCTCGTATTCGACGGAGCAAGTTTTGTCGTAGACTCAGATGGTAGTTTACTTGAACGTTCGCCACTTTTTGATGAAGATTTATCATACTTTGATTTCGATAGAAATTTGTCTAAACAAAAAGAATCAACAATCGCAAAAAGCTTAAATTCTGATGAAGAAGTTTATTGTGCATGTGTTTTAGGCCTTAAAGATTACATGCGTAAGAACGGTTTTAAAGGAGTTTGTTTAGGACTTTCTGGAGGAATTGACTCGGCATTAGTAGCAACCATGGCAGCAGATGCTTGCGGCGGAGAAAACGTTTGGGGTATTTCAATGCCAAGTATGTATTCTTCCGATGGTTCTAAAGATGATGCTAAAGATTTAGCTACAAGACTTGGAGCGCACTACGAAGTGCAGCCAATAGAGCCATTGTTTAAATCTTTCCAAACGCAACTTGAAGTGCAAGGAGTTGCTGCCGAAAACCTGCAGGCTAGAATTCGTGGCGTAATAGTAATGGCGTACTCTAATTCAAAAGGTCTTCTTGCGCTCGCAACCGGAAATAAATCTGAGCTTGCTTGTGGATATTCTACTATTTACGGCGATGCTGTTGGAGGATATGCTCCTATTAAAGATTTGTTTAAAACACGAGTTTGGGCTCTTGCTCGTTGGAGGAATAAAGCTGCGCAAAACGGAGTTGGTTTGGGAATGCTTCCAATAGTTGCAAGTACAGGTAACGTAAGTAAAGTTCCTGAAGATGGTGTGATTATTCCTGTTAATTCCATAATTAAGCCACCTAGCGCTGAGCTACGACCTGGGCAGAAAGATTCAGATTCACTTCCGGAATATGAGCTGCTTGATAGCGTTCTTGCGGCGCATATTGAGCATGCGCATGGACGTAGAGATCTTCTTGCAGACGGTTTTGACGCGAATACTGTAGATATTGTTATGAGATTGGTCGACCGAGCAGAGTGGAAGAGACGGCAATATCCGTTAGGACCTAAAGTAAGTGGATTGGCTTTCGGAAGAGATAGAAGAATGCCAGTTACTACTGCTTTTAGAGAGTGAAAATGTGATGTAAGTCACTGCAAAATCTTTCGTTTATCGCGTGTAGCACTTTTTCATGCTCTAACATTTAAGTAAGACAGCGTGAAGGTGCGCTGCGGATACGAAAGGAGTCACATAATATGACCGCAACAGATGCATCCGTTCTCACCGATGAGGATCTTCGTACAAAAGCGTGGAATGGTTTTACGGGCGAAAATTGGAAGAAAGATATTGACGTTCGCGATTTCATTTTGAAGAACTATACGCCGTATGAAGGTGATGAGAGCTTCCTTGCAAATGCTACAGAAAAAACAAAGCATATGTGGAAGTACCTCGATGATAATTATTTGGCTGTTGAGCGTGAGCGTCGCGTATACGATGTTGAAACCCATATTCCAGCAGGCATTGATGCAATGCCAGCAGGCTACATTGAAAGCCCTGAAGTAGATAATGTTATCGTAGGTTTGCAAACTGATGAGCCTTGCAAGCGCGCTATGATGCCAAACGGTGGTTGGCGTATGGTTGAGCAGGCTATTAAAGAAGCTGGCAAGGAAGTAGACCCTCAAATTAAGAAAATCTTTACTGTCTACCGCAAGACTCACAACGATGGCGTGTTTGGTGTTTATACCAAGAATATTAAGATTGCTCGCCACAACAAGATTTTAACCGGTTTGCCAGATGCTTACGGCCGTGGTCGTATTATTGGCGATTATCGTCGCGTGGCTCTTTACGGCGTGAATATGCTTATTGAGTTCAAGAAGCGTGACAAGGATTCGATTCCATACCGCAACGACTTTACTGAGACCGAGATTGAGCATTGGATTCGCTTCCGCGAAGAGCATGATGAGCAAATCAAGGCTTTGAAGCAGCTTATTAACTTGGGCAACGAGTACGGTTTGGATTTGAGTCGTCCAGCTCAGACTGCTAAGGAAGCTGTTCAGTGGACTTATATGGGTTATCTTGCGTCTGTTAAAAGCCAGGATGGCGCTGCAATGAGCTTCGGTCGCGTTTCTGCATTCTTCGATTGCTACTTTGAGCGCGATTTGAAGGCTGGTTTAATTAACGAAACCGACGCTCAGGAGATCATTGACGCTCTTGTTATGAAGCTTCGTATTGTGCGCTTCTTGCGTACTAAGGATTATGACGCAATCTTCTCTGGTGATCCTTACTGGGCAACCTGGTCCGATGCAGGCTTCAGCGAGGATGGTCGTACTTTAGTAACCAAGACTTCGTTCCGTTTGCTCAACACTTTAACTCTTGAGCATTTGGGACCTGGTCCTGAGCCAAATATCACTATTTTCTGGGATCCAAAGCTTCCAGAAGCTTATAAGCGTTTCTGCGCACGAATCTCTATCGACACTTCTGCAATTCAGTACGAGTCTGATAAAGATATTCGTGAGCACTGGGGTGATGACGCTGCTATTGCTTGCTGCGTTTCCCCAATGCGCGTCGGTAAGCAAATGCAGTTCTTTGCTGCTCGTGTGAACTCTGCTAAGGCTTTGCTTTACGCTATTAACGGCGGTCGTGATGAGATGACCGGCATGCAGGTTATCGATAAGGGTGTTGTTGAGCCAATTCGTCCAGAAGCTGACGGCACTCTCGACTATGAGAAAGTTAAGGCCAACTACGAGAAGGCTTTGGAATGGCTTTCGGAGACTTATATTGAGGCTTTGAATATCATTCACTACATGCACGATAAGTACGCTTACGAGTCCATTGAGATGGCTTTGCATGATAGGGAAGTCTATCGTACGCTTGGTTGCGGTATGTCCGGTTTGTCTATTGCTGCAGATTCTTTGGCTGCTTTGAAGTATGCGAAGGTTTACCCAATTTACAACAAGGATGCTAAGACTACTGAAGGCCACGAGTACGAGTACATCGAGGGCGGTGACGACGATTTAATCGTTGGTTACAAGACTGTTGGTGAGTTCCCTGTTTACGGTAATGATGACGATCGTGCAGACGACTTGGCTAAGTGGGTTGTAAGCACTGTTATGGGTCAGGTAAAGCGTTTGCCTGTTTATCGTAATGCTGTTCCAACTCAGTCTATTCTGACTATTACTTCTAACGTTGAGTATGGCAAGAATACTGGTTCCTTCCCATCCGGCCACAAGAAGGGCACTCCGTACGCTCCGGGCGCAAACCCAGAGAACGGTATGGATTCGCACGGTATGCTTCCATCTATGTTCTCCGTTGGCAAGATTGATTACGATGATGCTCTCGATGGCATTTCGCTTACGAACACAATTACTCCTGACGGTTTGGGTCGTGACGAAGATGAGCGCATTAACAATCTGGTTGGTATTTTGGATGCCGGTAACGGCCACGGCTTGTACCACGCAAACATCAACGTTTTGCGTAAGGAACAGCTTGAGGATGCTGTTGAGCACCCAGAAAAGTATCCGCATTTGACGGTTCGAGTTTCTGGCTACGCAGTGAACTTCGTAAAGCTCACTAAGGAGCAGCAGCTTGACGTTATTTCTCGTACTTTCCACCAGGGTTCAGTTACTGACTGATTTGGTTAATTGTTGAACACTGCCGGGAGTGAGGTTAGTTTCGCTCCCGGCTTTTGTTCATTGTTTATACATAGTTTGGAGGGCAGTTAGATGGCTGAAAATGCAGCATTCCGTACAACAACTCAACATATGTTGAAGGAATCAAAAGAGTATGCTCGCCAAACTTTAATGGGTGGTCTTTCTGGCTTTGAATCTCCAATCGGGTTGGATCGTAAAGATCGCTTAGTTGCTCTTAAAACAGGCGATATTGGGTTCGTGCACTCGTGGGATATTAATACTTCTGTTGATGGTCCTGGCACTCGCATGACTGTGTTTATGAGCGGTTGTCCGCTTCGCTGCCAATATTGTCAAAATCCTGATACTTGGAAAATGCGCGACGGAAAGCCAGTCTACTTAGATGCGATGATTAAAAAAGTTGACCGTTACCAAAGTCTTTTTAAAGCAACGGGCGGCGGAATTACTTTTTCTGGCGGAGAATCAATGATGCAGCCGGCTTTTGTATCTAGAGTTTTTCGTGCTGCAAAAGAGATGGGCGTGCATACTTGCTTAGATACTTCTGGCTTTTTGAATCGCAATTACACTGATGAAATGATTGAAGACATTGATCTTTGCCTTCTTGACGTTAAATCAGGCACTGAAGAAACGTATAAAAAAGTAACTGGCGGCTTACTTCAGCCAACTATTGACTTTGGTCAGCGTTTAGCAAAAGCTGGTAAGAAGATTTGGGTGCGTTTTGTGCTCGTTCCAGGTTTGACATCCAGCGAAGAAAATGTTGAAAAAGTTGCCGAAATTTGCGATTCGTTTGGGGATGCTGTTGAGCATATTGACGTGCTTGGATTCCATCAACTAGGTCGCCCAAAGTGGCATGAGCTTAGGATTCCATACCCACTTGAGAATCAAAAAGGACCTTCTCGAGCACTAAAAGAGCGAGTTGTAAACCAGTTCAAAGACCACGGTTTTGTAGTGTATTAGACTGCGTTTAGATTGCGTCAAAATATAACTGTAATTTAGGTAATTTTTGCGTATTGTATTGTTTTTTTTTTAAAAGGATTTTGTATAATTACACAAACACCCTTTTTAGAGAAAGGATACGCAATGAAGCGCAGAATAGGTTGTTGGATTGCATTAGCTTTCGCATTAGCGTTAGCTATTTTTGCACGGTGTAACGATCAGTTTGGCTTTGGCACAGCAATTATTATTTTAATTGTTTTGCCTATAATCTTGCTGCCGACCAATATCGTTGCAGCTTTCGATGAGAAACTTCTTATTGAAGTGCCAATAATATCTATTGCTATAACCATTGCTACAGAACTTGCCACTTTCCCAATAAGAGATTTAGGTTTACATACCCTCTACGTTATCCCAACGATTTTGGTTTCGGTGGTTGCGTTTACTCTTACTAGATTCCTTAAAACTAAACTTGTTAAGCGCATAACTGACGAAATAGCAAACAATAAAACAGATTGATTATTTATTTTTGATTAGTCGTAGTTGTGTGCGAAAGTTGAAGCCGTGTTAAAGCTTAAAAGCTTCTAACGCGGCTTAAATATTTTCTACAGAATTTTCTACAGAATATTCTGCAGAAAACTGTAGAATAAGATGCAAGAATTTGGCTAAAGCGTACAATCAGGAGGCATTCTTGAACGAGGAACCAAAGCTCTTAAAAGAGCCACGAGAAGGAGTTCCAGAAGTTATTGATACGCTTGAAGCATATAAAGATTATTGTAGTCTGTTGGCAGCCGGCTCCGGGCCTTTGGCTGCAGACGCTGAGAGAGCATCCGGTTTTAGATATGGTCACGAAGATTGGCTTATTCAATTCAAACGCAAAGGTGCAGGAATTGGATTGCTAGATCCAATAGCATTAGGAAAACTTGGTGTTGACTGGCATGAATTTAACGAAGCTGTAGGGGATGCTCCTTGGATTATTCACGACTCTATACAAGATTTGCCAGGATTTTTCGATATTGGTTTACAGCCAAAAGCTTTATTTGATACTGAGATTGCAGCTAAATTACTTGGCAGAAAGCGCTTCGGTTTAAGCTCAGTAACAGAATATTATTTAGGATTGACTCTTGCAAAAGAACATTCTGCAGCAGACTGGTCTTACCGTCCACTTCCTAGAGATTGGCGAAATTACGCTGCTTTAGACGTTGAATTGCTAATTGAATTAGAAGAAGTGATGCGTGCAGAATTACGCGCACAAGGAAAACTTTTATGGGCCGAAGAAGAATTTGCTCACTTATTGAAACAAGGAGCACAAAAGAAAGCTCCACACCCACGACCATGGCTTAGAATATCGCATATTAGCGTACTTATGCACGATAGAGTTGGGTTAGTGATTGCAAAATCATTATGGGAAGAAAGAGACAAATTAGCAAAAAAGTACGATATTGCTCCAACACTTTTGCTTTCAGATGCTGCAATTATAGAAGCAGGAAAACGCAAGCCTGGTAATACAAAATCTTTCAGATCTATACGAATATTAAACGAAAGAGTACGCGTACATACGGGCGGAGAACAAGATAAAATGTTCGAACGTTACGCTCCAATTCAGCGCAAAATTCGACCGACAACTTGGAAACGTGTTATTGAAGATGCTATAGCAAAAGCAAAAAAAGGCGAAAATGCTATGGTAATCAAAGAAGATAATAGTTCAGACGAAGATAGTGATATTTCTCATACGTATTTTCATGATCAAAATGGCTATGAGCAAATTAGCTCTGACCAGAGTAATCAAGATCAAGATGTTTTAGATAAGCAGAGTGCTCCTAGATCTATGAAATATTGGAAAGAACATCACCCTAAACGTTACGAATGCTTACAGAGAGTAAAAGACACACTAAATCAAATTTCTGAAGACACTCATACTCCTGCAGAAATCATCATAAAACCGCAGATTATTCGTAATCTTTGCTGGCATGATGATGTGCAACATATTGATGTTCAAACATTCTTAAGTGAGCAAGGCGCTCGCGAATGGCAAACTCGATTGATAACTGAGTCCGTAACTCGCGCTATCATGTAACGGTTGTGCCATATGGCAGAAGCTAGAAAACGTAATTTCAGGAGCATGAAGCGTGAAAATCAGCGTCAGGAATCTTGAGCCAACTAAAGTTAAGCTCACCATTACCGCAGATCTCGAAGATTTTGAGCCATTCTTAGACGAGGCTCGTAAAGAGATTGCGAAGCAGATTAATGTCCCAGGTTTCCGTAAGGGACATGTGCCAGCAAAAGTTGTAGATAGGCGAGTTGGCTTCGGTGCTGTTGCCGGAGAAGCTTTGAATTCTGCTGTACCAGAGCTTTATTCTAAGGCTTTGGAAGAGAAGAAGATTCGCCCAATGGATCAGCCAGAATTTGATGTTCAGGAAGTTCCAGAATCTGCAGAAGATGAAATTAAGCTCAAGTTTGTTGCAACTGTTGAGCGTCGTCCAGAGTTTAAGCTCAACAAGTTCAAGGGCGTTGAGATTGAGGTTGAGAAGCCAGAAGTAACCGATGCTGATGTTGATGCCAGACTTGAAGCTTTGCGTCAGCGTTTCAGCACGCTTGTTGGTGTTGATCGTCCTGCTAAGAATGGCGATTTTGCCAATATTGATTTGGAAGCTCGCATCGATGATGAAGTTGTCGATTCCCAGGAAGGTGTGAGCTACGAGCTTGGCTCTAACACCATGCTTGACGGTTTGGATGAGGCTTTGGATGGTCTTTCTGCCGGCGAAGAAACAACTTTCGAAGGAACTTTGGAAGCTGGAAAGCATAAGGGTGAGAAGGCTCAGGTTAAGGTAAAGGTTAATTCCGTAAAGGCTAAGGAATTGCCAGAGCTTAATGATGACTTCGCTCAGGAAGCTTCTGAGTTTGATACTTTGGATGAGCTTAAGGCTGATGTTCGTAAGATTTGCGAACAGTCCAATGAAGGTCGTCAGGCTACTATTGCTCGCGATGCTTTTATTGCAAAGATTCAGGAAGAAGTTGAAATTCCTGTACCAAAGGGCGTTATGGAGAAGGCTGTTGCTGAACACTTGAAGGGCATGACTCCAGATCCAGAAAAGGCCACTGACGAGCAGAAGGAAGAGGCTGCAAAAGCTGCTGAAAAGGAAATTCGTGACCAGATGGTTCTCGATGCTTTAGCTGAGCAGTTGGATGTTGAAGTTTCTCATTCCGACGTTTCTAACTTCCTTGTTTCTGTAGCTCAGCAGTACGGCATGGATCCAAGCCAGTTTATTAACGCAATTGTGAACAATGGACAGCTTGGTTCTGCAGTTCAGGAAGTAGCTCGTTCTAAGGGCTTAATCGCTGGTATGCGTGCAGTAAAGTTTGTTGCTGGCGGCGAAACCATCGACTTGAGCGCTTTCTTAACTGAAGAGGATGATTCTGAAGAAGAAAGCGTGAAGGCTGCTACTAAGGCTGCTGAAGTCGCAGACGAACTTTCAAAGTAAGATAAGTTTTAATACTTTCTAATATTTGTTTGTAAGAAACCCAGGGCTTATGCTCTGGGTTTCTTGCGTTTTATTGTTATGCTTTAAGTAGAAATATAAAAGCAAATACAATAAGGAAGGCTGCTGCTAATGAAAAAGCACAATTTGCAAGTAGTAAGCGGTAAACAACCTAGTAAGTGTTTGTACTATTTTGTGCAATGTTTGCGATTAGGTTTTCTTGCTTTTCTTTCTGCAGTTGTCGCTGGTTTTTGTGCAGTAATATTAACGTTATTGCTGCATTTTATACAGAGTGTAGCTTTTGGAACTTATGAATCTGCTTTGAAGCCTTCGCCAGTTGGATTATCAATATTTCACTATGTTTCTATTCCACTAATAGCTATGATTATTGCTGCTAGTATATGGATGTGGTTATGGGGAAAATCTTCGAATCGTATTGTTGATATAGCTCATGCTGTTCGTGGTCGAATAATGTCATGGCATACAACAATTATCCATGTATTCTTGCAAATTCTTATTGTTTCTTCTGGGGCAAGTTTAGGTAGGGAAGTTGCTCCTCGCGAATTAGCAGCAATGCTTACTCAGAAATTGCTTCGTGCGTTTCGTATTAATGAATTTCAATCTTGCATTTTGGTAGCAAGTGCTGCTGGAGCTGGTTTAGCAGGAGTTTATCGCTCGCCAATTGCAGGTGCGATTATGGCATTAGGTTTGGTTCAAATTCCACGCTTTGCACATGAATCACAATCATCATTGAAACGTTCGAAATGGTATTGGCTTATACAAAAATTTAGTATTTTTGTTATTGCATTATTTATGAGTGAAATTGCTTCCTTCACTAGCGTTTTGGCTCTTGGAAATGAATCATACTATTGTCTTCCATGTCTTGATGATATTGATGTTATTAATATGCCGGTAATGTTTCTTGCAATTATTGTTGGTTTTATTTGTGGCATTGTAGGAACTTTTTTTAATAAGTTAATTCGTTGGGCGCGTTCCAATAGTGCGCATAATTACAAAATTTTGTATCTTTTGCCAATAGTTGGTTTTACAACAGGATTAATAGCGGCGTGGAATTCAGCAATTATGGGTAACGGTCGCGCTTTAGCACAGTACGCTTATAATGCTGCGAGAAATAATATTTCGATTGACAAGAGTGTGCTTATAACTTTGACGCTGCTTGCTTTTGTAAAAATTCTTTTAACAAGTTGTACTCTACGAGCTGGAGCAAGTGGTGGTGTGCTTCAGCCTAGTATGTCATCGGGTGCTAGTTTTGGTTTGATTGTGGGCGTTTTAAGTATGAAATTTCCGCTGATCGGTAGCATATTATCAAGTCAGCCTAAAATATTGGTAATTGCTGCTATTTTTGGTGCCGCTAGTTTACTGACTGCAAGTCGAAAATCTTTATGGTTTGCTCTTTTTTTGGTAGCGCAATTAGTGAATGTTCCGCTTATTATGATTATTCCGATGACTGTTTCTTGTGCTGTTTCGCGAAGTGTAACGATGCTGCCCACAATTTTTAGTCGCAAATAATATTTTCTTTAGTAGAGAAATTTATCTGCTAATAATAATGCGCCTCTGCTTTGTTTTGAGTAAGCAAAGGCGCATTTACTATATGTTAGTATGATCGCTAATTAATAGTGAAATCTCTACTTGTAATAGCAGAACCATCATCATTTAAAAATGTGAAGATTAAGTGTACTGGAGCAATTACTTTACTCTTAACGTCACTAGCTGCTGATTCTGACATGAAACCTAAGGAACTTTCACTTGCTGATTGTATTCCCGTTCTTATTGCTGCAACTTGGAATTCAGACATGTGCTCTTTGGATTTTGCGGTTATATTTAGATTATCACCTTTAGCATCAAATGTTACATTGAACGGTGAGCCGCTATTTTCTAGTTCATTTTTGAATTTTTCAATTTTTGCCGGGTGGCAATGCACGTACTCTTCAATGTTTGCGTTTCTTTCTGCAGAGCAATTGTAATGTGGTGTAGAAGGTGTAGAACGATTAGTCATTACTTTGTAACCGCCGAAGGCTGCTACTGCAACAACTACCACCACTGAAATAATAATCCAAATATTTCTAGTAGTGTTAGTGACTACATTCGCAGCATTTGAAAAAGCGTTTGTAGGCTGCTGAGTATTCTGATATGAGCTTGGCTGGTATGAGCTTGGTTGATAACTGTTTGGCTGATAGGTATTGGCTGGCTGGTAACCGTTGTTTTGGTAACCGTTGCTAGGCTGATAGTTGTTGGTTGGCTGGTAACCGTTATTTTGATAGTTGGTTGGCTGATAGCCGCCATTGGTTGGCTGGTAGCTGTTATTTGGTTGATACCCGTTGTTTTGATACCCGTTGTTTTGGTAACCGTTGCCAGACTGATAGTTGTTGGTTGGCTGGTAATTGTTGTTTTGGTAGTCGTTTGTTGGTTGATAGTTATTGACTGGCTGATAGCCGTCATTTTGATAGTTGGTTGGCTGATAGCTTCCGTTGTTCTGTTGATATCCGTTATCCTGCTGGTACCCATTGTTTTGGTAGCCATTGCTAGGTTGGTAGTTATTGTCTGGCTGGTACCCATTATTTTGCGCATCGTCAGGCGAGTAATTGTTGTTTGGCAATTGATTAGAGTCCATGACCACTCCTCTACATGAATTTACATTCACTAAAAATATACTAAATATTGAATACTAGTGCAAAATATTAAGTAACAAAATAGATGTGATTAAAATAAATCAGAATGTAGAAATTTGTTGTAAAACATTGCGCTTATTTAATACTTACGATATTTTCTATACAGTCACGCGCACACGATAGTCTTATAAATACTTGAGTTTATGGTAAGGAGATAATGTGACCGAACTGTTTACAGCTTCTCCTGTTATGCAACAGGATGAGGTAGCATCCCCGACGGATCCGATTTTTCACCAGCTGTTGAAGAGTCGAATCATATGGTTGGGTTCTGAGGTTAGAGATGAGAATGCAAATATTATTTGCGCTCAAATGCTAAAACTTGCTGCAGAAGATCCTAAGAAGGATATTTGGCTTTATATTAATTCGCCAGGTGGCTCTATTACTGCAGGAATGGCAATTTACGACACTATGCAGCTTATTGAGCCTGATGTTGCAACTATTGCTGTAGGTATGGCTGCTTCTATGGGTCAGTTCCTTCTTAGTTCTGGAACGCCAGGAAAGCGTTTTATTACTTCACATGCTCGCGTGCTTATGCATCAGCCTTCAGGTGGTGTTGGTGGAACTGCTACAGATGTTCGCATTAACGCCGAGTTGATCATGGACATGAAAAAGACTTTGGCAGAGCTTACTGCACAGCAAACTGGGCATACTGTGGAAGAGATTTACCGTGATAATGAATACGATCACTGGTTTACAGCTAAGCAGGCTTTGGAATATGGTTTTGTAGATAAAATCGTAACAACCCCTGCTTCTATGCGCGGCGAGGAGTGAGATTTATGGCAAGTGAAGAAGCAAAGTTTGTTAATCGTGCTGAGCGTCTCGCTGGTTTTGGTGGGGTTAGTGCAGCTCAGCGTATTACTAATCGTTACGTTTTGCCACAGTTTGGTGAACAAACTCCGTATGGTATGAAAACGCAAGATCCTTATACCAAACTTTTTGAAGATCGTATTATTTTCATGGGCGTGCAAGTTGACGACACTTCCGCTGATGACATTATGGCTCAGTTGCTTGTGTTAGAAAGCATGGATCCTAGCAGAGATGTAATGATGTACATTAATTCTCCTGGTGGTTCCATGACTGCTATGACTGCAATTTACGACACAATGCAGTATATTAAGCCTGATGTTCAAACCGTATGTCTTGGTCAAGCTGCTTCAGCTGCTGCAATTTTGTTGGCATCTGGTGCTGCTGGTAAGCGTATGATTCTTCCAAACGCTCGTGTTCTAATACATCAACCTGCTATGGGTCAAGATTTTGGTAAAGCAACAGAAATTGAGCTTCAAGCAAAAGAAATGCTTCGTTTGCGCGAATGGTTAGAAGCAACTCTTGCAAAGCACACAGGTCAAGATATTGAACGTATTCGTAAAGATATTGAAGTAGATACTATTTTGACTGCTACTCAAGCAAAAGATTACGGAATGGTAGATGAAGTTCTTGAGCATCGCTCATAGAAGTAATCAACTTTATTACAAAATATTTTTGTAAAATGCGTTAATATTAAGCAAACCCCGGTCGACACGCCGGGGTTTGTGTTTTACTTGATATGGTTGTATATTAGTCAAGTTGCCGAAAACAAGGACAAGTTCCTTGGAGTCGGAAAACATGCGCCAGTAGCCCAACGGATTAGAGCATCTGACTACGGATCAGAAGGTTGCAGGTTCGAATCCTGTCTGGCGCACAAATTAATCGCGGTGCGTTTGTGCCGCGATTTTTTTATTCTCATATTCCTAACTCGCTCAGTTTATACCTCTCAGCTATACTAAAAATATAAAGTTAGTTTTTCCAGGGTAGAGGGGAATAATTTCGAAATGATAAAACGCGGTTGGAGTATTGCGCGAAAAATTGCTAATAATGAGCGTGTATCTGGCCTTATAATGTTAGGTTTCGCGTTAACTGGTTTACTTCTCGCGAATATTCCTTTAACTGCGCCAATTTTCGAAGCAGTATCTCATACTCAACTAGGTATTCCTTGGACTAATATCCACATGTCGATTGGTCATTGGGTTCAAGATGGTGTTTTAACTGTTTTCTTCCTTTCAGTTGGCTTGGACTTAAAGCATGAGCTTATTGCTGGTTCTCTTTCCGATCCTCGCGCTGCTGCAATGCCAATGATTTGCGCAGTTGGTGGAATGATTGTTCCTCCTATTCTTTTTATTGCCACTGTTACCGTGTTTTCTGAGCTTCACGCAGGACAGGAGATTATGCGTCTTACTTCAGGAGCTCTTCCATCCTTAAGCATGGTTCGTGACGGTTGGGCTGTTCCTACAGCAACAGATATTGCTTTCTCTCTCGCTGTGCTTGCTTTGTTTGCTAAAACTTTGCCGCACGCTTTGCGAGCATTTTTGATGACTCTTGCTACCGTCGATGATTTGCTTGGAATTGCTCTTATAGCTGTTCTTTTCTCGTCACTAAACGCATGGTATTGGTTTGCTGGAGTAATTATTTGCGGACTTGTTTGGACTACTTTAGTTCGTTTGAAAAAAGTTCCGTGGTTGCTTGTTGCTTTAGTCGGAATTATGGCTTGGGTGATGATGTATGAGGCTGGTTTGCATCCGACTTTAGCTGGAGTGATGGTAGGTCTTCTTACGCCTGCTCATTTAGTGCATGGTGAGAAGAGTTTGCGCGCTGAACGATATCGTGAGAAAATTCAGCCTATTTCTGCTTTAGTGGCACTACCTATTTTTGCGTTATTTGCTACAGGAGTACATTTCGAAACGCTTACTTGGGAATTATTCCTGTCTCCAATTTTGATCGCAATTACAATAGCTTTAGTTATAGGTAAGCCGCTTGGAATTATGATTACAGCATGGTTTTCTAAACGTATTCTTGGGCTTAAAGTTCCTGACGATCTGAGAGTTAGAGATCTTCTGCCAACTGCGTGCGCTTGCGGAATCGGCTTTACTGTATCTTTGCTAATCGCATCTCTTGCATATAGTGACGCGGATCTGTCTGCTGAAGCTCGTTTTGGAGTATTAGTAGCATCTATTGTTGCTGCTGGAGTTTCAGGTTTTATGCTTGCTCGTCAATCTCGACACATGGAAGAAGAGCTTGACGATGATGAGGATTAATAATACCTTGTAACTATTTTAGGTGAGGAAAATAATGTGCGAAAAAAGTAAATCGGAAGAATTTAATGAAGATTTTGTTAATAAATACGATGTTCTAAATTCTTCACAAATAAACGACGCATATTATACGAATGTTTATTATCAGGGGCCTGTAATGATGAGAGGCTCTATGATACCTAAGAAAAGTACTACAGAAAATCTACTTTCGCATGGTAAACACGATTTAGAAGATACTTCAGATAATCATTCTAAAGCATGTAATTGTGATGCGTGGCGCAGTTCTGACGCGTGGAGAACATTGCGTATTCAAGCAGAATTTGTTGACGGTTTTGATGCTCTTGCAAAATTAGGACCAGCAGTTAGCGTGTTTGGATCTGCGAGAATTAAAAGCGAAGATAAAGAGTATTCTGATGCACGAATTATGGGTTCAGAACTTGTTAAGCGTGGTTTTGCTGTTATTACAGGCGGAGGGCCTGGAATTATGGAAGCTGCTAACCGTGGTGCTGCTGAGTCTGGTGGAACTTCAGTTGGTCTTGGTATTGAGCTTCCTAAAGAGCAGGGATTAAATAAGTGGGTTAATCTCGGAATGCAGTTCCGCTATTTCTTCGTAAGAAAAACAATGTTCATGAAGTATTCTTGTGGAATTATTGTATGCCCAGGCGGTTTTGGAACAATGGACGAAATGTTTGAAGCGCTAACGCTTGTACAAACTCATAAAGTTTCGCGCATTCCTGTTGTTCTTTTCGGCACTGAATACTGGAAGGGTCTTGTTGACTGGTTGCAAAATACTGTAACTGTGCGAGGAATGATTTCTTCAATCGATCCTAATTTGTTTGCTATAACTGACGATCCTATAGAAGCAGTACGGATTGTGTCCGGAAGTTGAGCAGAGAATATTAATTTCTGCTTTTACGCTCGTTTATAAGCGTTGTGAGCTGCCAAATTTCCTCTCCAATGTCTATTCCTCGAGGACACTGTCTCGAACATGCTCTTACAGACTGGCAGGCACTAATGCCATCGCTGCTGTCTATTAAATCTAATCTATGATTTGTTGCAGTGTCGCGAGAGTCGTAAATAAAACGAGCAGCGTTAATCAAAGCAGCAGGACCAATAAAAGCTTCTCCGCCAGCGTAAATTGGACAAATAGCTTCACACGCTCCGCACATTATGCAGTTGCTTAAAAGCTCAAATTTTTGAAGCTGTTCAGGATTTTGCAAAAACTCAAGTAAAGTGAGTTTTCCATCAGAGTTTCGTGTAGGAATTTCAGCAGCTTTTAAGTACGGTTCTAAGCGTTTTATTTGCGAGATCATAGGAGAAATATCACATATAAGATCTCGCTGAACAGCAAACCCAGAAAGTGGAGAAATTTCAATAATACCAAGATTATTGCCATCGTCTGAACAATCTTGCGAATCTTGCGAAATTTGCGAATTTACGTTCTGTAAAATTTTTCTTTCAGATAACGGCATTGAGCCAGTTTTTCTAAATCCTCTAGATTTAATACCAGACTCACTTTTGTGTCTTGCGTTCGCTCCAACAGTAGCACTACAAAGTAAAGTTGGCATTCCGTTAACATTAGCCGCATCTGAACCGCATACTCCGTGACCGCAAGAGTATCGGAAAGCTAGAGTAGGATCGACTGTTCGTTTAATAGTAAGTAAGCAGTCTAAAATTGTGTCAGTTGTTTTAACAGACATAGTGTAATCTTGTACCCAATGCTTTCCAGGCATTTTTTGAGTTTTAAAATTAGAAGTGTCTGCTGTGTCAGTAGCTTGTGAATTTTTTTCGTTTTCCTCACTACTTTCTTCGCAACTATCCTCGTTTTTCTTATCTAACTTACCAAAAGGATTACTGCGAGATTTTCTGTCTCTAAAAGGGGAGGAAGATTTTTTAGCAAAAGGACTAGTGTGAGTACGTCTAATAAGACCGGTGGTTGACTCTTCAGAATTGCAACTACTTGTGTTGTCTGTAGCATCTGAAGTAGGAATATCTAAACTGTCTACGGGAGAAAATCGAGATATGCGCAATGTGACGATAGTATCCGCATCACTATTTTGATGCGAATTGCTGCCGTCTAAATTAAAACTCATACCATTATTCCTTCCGTATACACTTTTATAGTTTGCCACAAGAGTTGCACAGAGAGCTAATAAGCTTATTGGCGGCTCCTCAGGTTAGTCTAAATACTATGACTGATGCTTTATTCCTACTGAATACTGACTGTGATAATGCTCCAGTGCTTGCTGAAGGGATTGAAGAGGGTTGGACTTTAACTCTTCCGCCTCATGTTAAGCGTCACGCTATTGGCGCGATGAGATTGCAAGAAGGCGACACTTTACAGCTTTCAGACGGAAATGGTTTGCGTATTCACGCAACTGTAACAGATACAGAAAATGGTTTAGTAAAAGTAGATGCTTTTACTCGACAAGCTCGCACAAAAACTAGAATTGCTTTAGTACAAGCTTTAGCAAAAACAGGTCACGACGAGCAAGCTATAGACATGGCTACGCAAATCGGTGTTGACGAAGTAATCCCATGGTGTGCAGATAGGTCAATAGCAAAGTGGAAAGCAGGTCGTACAGATAAACGTTGGAAGCAGGTTTTACAGGCTGCTACAGAACAGTCTCGCCGAGCTTTTGTGCCAGAGCTACAAGATTGCATGTCTAGTAAGCAGATTGTTGCTATATGCAGAAGAGCATGCGTTTATGGAAATCTTGTTGTAGTTCTTCATCAAGATGCTACAGACACTTGGAATAGTATTGAGGAATCAGTAAATGCGCTTACTGAGCGTTGTCTTGATGACGGCAAAGAGCGTACAGTGTACGTTTTAGTTGGCCCTGAAGGAGGCATAAGCGAGGATGAAGTTTCTATGTTCTTAGACGCTGGTGCGCACAGTTGTGTACTTGGAAGTAATATTTTACGAGCCTCAACAGCAGGTCCTGTAGCTATTTCACTACTTTCTAGAGCGTTAGGACGTTACGAATAAAAGACGCAGTTTTGTGTAAAATAGTACAGGAAGTGCGATTTGTGTTAAACGAAGAGCATTTAAGTATGAACCGTGTTATAAGGGGAGAAAATGAGTAATACAACATACCATACGGAAGCTGATTGCATTTTTTGTAAGATTATCGCGGGCGAAATCCCAAGCAGCCGCGTGTATGAAGACGATACTGTAGTTGCGTTTAATGATATTAATCCTCAAGCTAAAGTGCATGTTCTTATCGTTCCAAGAAATCACTATAAGAACGTTGCAGAACTTGCTAGTAAAGCTCCTGAAACTTTGGCTCATATTACTCAAGTTGCGCAGCATATTGCTGACGATGCTTTTAACGGAGATTACCGCCTAGTTTTTAATACCGGTTTAGGAGCAGGTCAAACCGTTTTCCACGTTCATGCGCATGTTCTTACTGGTGAAAAACTCGTAGAAGGTAGTTTGTAAATCGTGACAAATAGTACAACGCGAATTGTTCAAATTCCTGATGAACTAAGCTCAGTTGCTGTACTTGGTGCTGCAGACGCTGGTTTGAGAGAAGTAGAACATGCTTTTCCAGAAGTAGACATAACTGTTCGCGGTAAAAGCGTAAAAATAGTGTCACGTTCAGCAAAAATCGAGGAAGATGCTGCAAAAGCCGAGCATGCAATACGTCGTATGGTTGATGCTGCATATGATAAACCTATGGACGCTTACGAAGTGAAAAGAATGATTGAGCGAGATGTGCTTCACAATTCTGAACACAACGTTAGAGCCGCAAGTATAGGTCACGGCGGTGGAATTTTCGACAGTTCGTTTGCATATAGTGAAAGTAATGAATTTTCTTACGCAAGTAAAGACGTGCTAGCTTCAGACGAAGAAACTAATAGAAAAGTACTTAATCGCAAAGCGCGCATGAGTAAAGGTGTTATTACTTTTGCTGGAGGCATGCCAGTAAAGCCAAAAACAGCTGGTCAAACTGAGTACGTTCACGAAATCGACTCTCATGTAGTGACTTTCGCAATAGGTCCTGCAGGCACTGGAAAAACATATTTAGCAGTGGCAAAAGCAGTAAGAGCATTGGAAGATGGAAGAGTTCGTAGAATAGTGCTCACTCGTCCTGCTGTAGAGGCAGGAGAAAACTTAGGATTCTTGCCAGGAACTTTAAACGATAAAGTAGATCCGTATTTGCGCCCACTTTATGATGCACTTTCTGACATGTTAGGATCGTCTCAGCTTAAAAGATATTTAGATGAAAACGTTGTTGAAGTTGCTCCACTTGCATACATGCGAGGCAGAACGCTAAATGATGCTTTTGTGATTTTAGATGAAGCTCAGAATGCTACAGTTCAACAGTTAAAAATGTTTCTTACTCGACTAGGTTTTAACACAACGATGGTTATTACAGGAGACAGTACGCAGGTTGATTTAGCTGTGCCTCGTTCCGGTTTAGTTTCTATCGAAAAAATTCTTGGCGATGTAAAAGATATTGCTTTCGTGCATTTGCAAGCTCAAGATGTTGTTCGTCACGCTTTGGTTGGAAGAATTGTAGAAGCATATGAGCGTTACGATGCTTTGATTGAAAGCAAAAAAATTGAGAGAAAAAAGCAAGCAAAAGCAGAAAATACTTTTCTCGCTCAAAATATTTCTAAAGAAAGCGCTAATGAAGAAACTTCTTACGAGAGGAATAATGAATAATCATGAGCGTTGAAGTCATGAACGAAACCGTTTGGAACATAGACCCTAAAATCTTCTCAGATTTAAGCATGTGGGTTATGCAACAGATGAAGGTCAGTACTCAATCTGATTTGTCTATAACTTTCGTAGATCCAGAGCCTATAGCCTGCTTGCATGAGCGCTGGATGAATTTGGAAGGCCCAACAGACGTAATGAGTTTTCCAATGGACGAACTTAGTCCTGGAAGTGATGAAAAAGTTTCAGAAGGAATGCTTGGTGATTTAGTAATTTGCCCGTGGGTTGCTGAACAGCAGGCGCTCGCAGCTGGACACAGCACTATTGAAGAAATGATGCTGCTCACTATTCATGGCATATTGCATTTGCTTGGATATGATCACACTTCTCAAGATGAGGAAAAGCAAATGTTTGGTTTGCAAAGACAGTTGTTGCTCACTTTCTTTGCTGCAAGATCTGGCGAATTGTGTGACGCAACTCTTCCGCAAGATGCTGTTAACGAGCTTGAAAGATACGATGCTGAGCATAAGGATGAATCGTATAAGTCAGATAAATCAACTGGCAAAAACAAGTAAGTAAATACTGGAAGTAAAAATCTTAAGTAAAAATCTTAAGTAGAAATTTTAAGTAGAAATTTTAAGTAAAGGCAACACTGAAGAAGGCAAAATTACGGTGAATATGAATACTATGAGTGCGGCAATTGGATTAAATTTTCCAACATTATCTGCTCATGTATGGGTTGGATTAGCTTTTCTTGCTGTGATTGCTGTTCTACTAGTGTGGCTTTCGCTAGCAATGGCAGCTGCTGAAGGTGCAATACCTAGAGTTACTAGAGCTAGTCTTAATAATTTAATGATTGAAGCGCAAACTAACGAGGCTGAAAGTAGCGCAATTGTTAGAATGCGAAAAATCGCAAGAATTCATAGAGTAAAAAAATTAATATCAGATCGTTACGTAACTTATGGTGCGTGCGCTTTCGTAAGAATAGTGTGCAATGTACTTGATGGTGTTGCTGTTGCTGCTATTGCTGCAACTCTTGAATCACCATTGTGGTTAACTTTACTTGTTGGACTTTTAGTTTCTGTACTCGTAGCAGTTATATCCGTATGCGTGCGTCCACGTTCCGTAGGTGCAGCGCAGCCTGTTGCAAAACTTATGAGACTTTCTAGAATAGTAGTTTTTGCAATAAGAATTTGTCCGTTTGCGCGCATAGGAAGCAGTTTGGATGATTCAACGAAGCGTAAGCGTACTGAACCTTCAGACGATGAAGCTTTGGAAGATATTCAGTTAGATCAAGCAAAAGCTAGTATTGATCGTTTGGTTGAAGCGAACGATTTTGATCCTGAAGTTTCGGAAATGATGCGTAATGTGCTTACGCTTTCAGATACTTTGACGCGAGAAATAATGGTTCCGCGAACCGATATGATTTGCGTAAAAAGTGACGAAACGCTGGAAAACTTTCTGAAATTGTGTTCTCGCTCAGGATTTTCTCGAGTACCTGTAATAGGAGATTCTGTTGATGATCTTAAAGGTGTAGCTTATCTTAAAGATGCTGTTCGTGCTACAGTATTTAATCCTGCAGCTTCCAGTAGAGCAGTTTCTACTATTATACGAGATCCAATGTTGGTTCCTGAGTCTAAGCCCGTAGATGATCTATTCCACGAAATGCAGCGAATCCGTCAGCATGTGGCTGTAGTTGTTGACGAATATGGTGGCATTGCAGGTTTGGTTACGATTGAGGATGCTATTGAGCAGATTGTAGGCGAGTTGGAAGATGAGCATGATCGAACTCAACATGCAGATCCTGAAGAGGTAAGTGATGGCGTGTGGAAGATGCCAGCTCGAACTCCTATTGCAGAGTTGGAAAATATTTTTGAAGTTCATATTGACGAGGACGATGTTGATACCGTTTTCGGACTATTAACTAAGCTATTAGGAAATGTGCCAATAGTAGGATCTAGTGCGGTTACTAGAGGACTTAAACTTACTGCTGTTGATTCTGCTGGAAGACGCAAGAAAGTCTCAACAATTCTCGTTGAAAGAGACGAAGAAGTTAAGGGTTTGAAAGAAAAATCTGCTGAGACTTCTGCAATCAGTAGCGAGAAGTAGACTTAGTAGAAGAGCTACTTGAATGCTTCGTTTGTTGTAAACGCTTAAGTATTTATGTGAAAATTTACTACAGATTGGTAATAAAACTACAGTTATGAACGATAAAACTACAGATAATATCACGGATAACACTACAGATATGGATAATAATATGCCTAATGAGTTGGAAGATTCTGAAAATAATATTAGTGAAGACGATACTTTTGAAGATGATGATTTTGAAGGTTTGGATTCTTCGACTCGAGTTAAACTTGATACTCCGGATTTTCGCGGTTATCGTTCCGGTTTCGTAGCTGTAGTTGGTAGGCCAAATGTTGGTAAATCAACTCTTATGAATGCTCTTATTGGCACGCAGATTGCTATTGCGTCTTCTCGTCCGGAAACTACGCGTAAGGCAATTCGCGGAATTGTTACTACCGATAATGCGCAAATGGTGTTGGTTGATACGCCTGGTATTCACCGTCCGCGTACGCTTCTTGGTCAGCGTTTGAACGATATTGTTGACGAGTCGCTTGCAGATGTTGACGCGATTGCATTCTTGCTTCCAGCAGACCAGGAGATAGGACCTGGAGATAGGCGAATACTAAGCCGTCTTCGTTCCGATTTTGCTAAAAAAGATGATAAGGGCAATTGGACTTGGAAAGTTCCGCTTATCGGTATTGTTACGAAAATCGATACGCTTAACCGCAGCGAGTTAGTTGCGCATTTGCTTCAAATTCAGCAGTTTGCTGATTTTACGGATATTGTGCCTGTGAGTGCGTTGGAACGCGACAATGTCGACGAAGTTAAGAATGTTTTGATTCAAAACTTGCCTGAAGGTCCACAAATGTATCCGGAAGATCAGCTTAGCGAGGAAAGCCCAGAAAGCATGATTTCGGAGCTTATTCGCGGAGCGTTTTTGGAAGAATTGGACGACGAGTTGCCTCATTCGTTAGCTGTTGTAGTCGACGATATTGTGTATCCGGGCGGTGGCGAGGATACTCAATACGATGACAATAAAGCGCATGTGCTTGTGTCTGTTTATGTTGAGCGAGATTCGCAAAAGCCGATTATTATTGGTCATCGTGCGGAGCATTTAGTGCGTGTAAAGAAGCGTTTGCGCACGGCGGTAAATCGCATTACTGGCACAAAAGCTGTGCTTGAATTGCATGTGAAGGTTGCAAAAGGCTGGCAGAGCGACCCTAAGAAGCTTGAGCGTTTGGGGTTCTAGACTATTCGCTGTTAGATTGCAACTCGGATTCGTGCGGGCGAATATTGTTGTGCAACGTATTTATGCTTTGGCTTGGATTTGTTATATATGTCTCAGAGGTGAGGCATTTGTAACGCTTTTTGACCTAATTTCGTTATATATGTCTCACTCATGAGGCATTTGTGACGTTTTTTGGGTCAAATCCGTTAGATTTGCATCATTGATGAGACAAATATAACGTTCGTCGTAAGTCGTCAGCTCAGTCTAGTCTCATTCTGCCTCAAATAGCCTTTATCCACATTGATCGAAATCTATTGCGCATTCATTGCTTATTTCATAATCTCAGGCTTATGAAAAAGTCTAATGTTAAAAGCATGCTCGAAAAAGCTGAGTTTGAGCATCGTTGTTTTCATCCAATCAGCAATTCGCAAAGGCAGTGTGCGTATAGGTACACTAGGTCAGGATCACTTGTGAGAGTATTTTCAGGTCTTTATGCAAGAACAGAGTATTGGCAAAATTTGTATACAGCTGAGCGAATTCGCCATATAGCGTTTTCTTTGATGAATATTCATCCAGACTGGAAATTCACAGGTGTTACTGCTGCTGCGCTAATCGGCTACGATGTTGTGAATGATTATGATCACATAACAAATGATTATAAAACTGATAAAAATCGTGATTGCGCCAAAATGTTGCAGTCTCAATCAACTCCAATTTACGTTCGCACTATGACCAGAAAGTCTGCAAATGATAATCCGTTGCTACGTAGAATTAATGCAACAGGCAGAGAGATGGATGGCACTAGTGATGATGTTCGAATTGTGCATGGAAGAGAGGGAAGTGGCGGTCGCTTAGTTGCCCTTCCGCATTTAAGCGACAATATAGATTACGAAGTTCGAAGTCATATTGTAGATAAGAGCACAATGCTTTTCGATGTTGCAAATAGCGTTAATTTTAGATTAGCATTGTCGATTTTTGATTCTGCGGCTCGCGATAATGTTGATTTTGCTAAAGTCATTTCTATTTGTGAAAGTCGATATTCGACTTTGGATGTTAATAATTATAAAAGTGTTGCTGCAACAACAACCTCTGATTTATTTGAAAGCACATTTTTTGGAAGGTGCTGTGAAACTAGAGTAGATAAGTTTCTTTCGCTTAGACGTCTCTGCTATTTTGCAAGTGGATTAAGCGAAAATGGCGGGGAATCGTTCGCGCGAGGAACTATGATTTCGCTCGGATTTATGGTGCCAGAATTGCAACGCGAGTTTATATTACCGCACTCAGGTGGCAAGTATAGGTGTGATTTTTTGTGGCGGCTTCCCAATTCTGAGTTGATTGTTGGCGAGCTTGATGGGCATTCAAAGTATTACGTTGATTCGGATAATTTTATGCATACTAACGTCGATTTTAATTCGTCTTTCGATAATCGAATGTTGCGTAAATCGTACAATCCTAGTGTTATTAATCGCAATATTGACAGGCAGGCTGAGCGTGAAGCGTTGCTTATGAAGGAGTGTGGAGTAAGCAGGATTGTGCGTTTTACCATTTCAGATATAGTTAATCCTAAAAGGATTGAGAGTAAGTTGATTAATGCAGGAATTCCTAGGATTATTAAGATTCTGTGATTTATGCGAGTGATAGTGGCTGTGCGCTGACTTTGTGGTGTTGGATTTGTCTCGCGCTGTAACGCGTTAACGACATTTTCTGTTTGCCTCAGATTTGTTATATATGTCTCAGAGGTGAGGCATTTGTAACGCTTTTTGACCTAATTTCGTTAGATTTGCATCATTGATGAGACATTTGTAACGCTTTTTGGCTGATTTTCGTTAGATTTGTCTCAGAGGTGAGACAAATATAACGCATGAGCATGGGGTCGAGGTAAAACGCGGGAGTGTGGGGTAGATACAAGAAACCGCGGCAGACTAGTGAATCACAAAGTCAAGCCGCGGTTATCTATATTAGTTTTATTTAGTTCTATAAAGTTAGTATTACTTCTTACGAATTGTATACATCTGCGTGTTGAGCAATGCAGAATACTTCTTAATAACACGCGGGCGAATAATCTTCATAGATGCCGTCATTAAGCCGTTTTCTTGCGTAAACTCTTCAGGCAGAATAATGAACTTTCTTACAGACTCAGCTCGAGAAACACCCTCGTTAGCAAGATCTACAAACTTCTGAACTTCTGCACGCACTACAGCGTTATTAGTAGCTTCTTCCAAGCTCATAGAAGCATCGAGACCCTTAACTTTAAGCCAATTGCGCAAAGTCTCCTCGTCTAAAGTAATAAGAGCAGAAATAAACGGACGCTTATCTCCAAGAACTAAAGCTTGAGAAACGATTTCGCAACGTTTAATAATTTCCTCAATAGGACTTGGAGCAACGTTCTTGCCGCCTGCTGTAATAATCAAATCCTTCTTACGTCCAGTAATATAAAGGAAACCATTATTGTCAATGCGGCCAAGATCGCCTGTTGCATACCATCCATCTTTTGTAAACGATGTCTCGGTAGCTTCCTCATTCTTGTGATATTTCTTGAACACGCATGGGCCGTTAACCTGAACTTCTCCATCTGCAGCAATTCGCAAAGAGAAAGCTGGGAAAGCAATACCAACTGAACCTTCGCGGAACGGTACTCCAAGAGGAGTAAATGCACAAGGTGCTGTAGTTTCGGTAAGTCCATAGCCTTCAAAAACAGGTACTCCAGCTCCACGGAAGAATGATAGAAGCTCAGGGTCAAGAGGAGCGCCTCCAGCTACAACCCAGCGAGCGCGTCCGCCGAGAGCCTGTCGCAAAGGACGATACACAATAGGATCGTATGCTGCGCGACGAGTCTTAGTAAGTATCTTAGCTTCGCCGTACTTGCTTACTTCTTTCATATACTGTTGAGCTGTAACAACAGCACCTTGGAAAGCTAAGCCCTTAGCGCCATGTCCAGCCTTTTGGGAAGCAGCATTATAAACTTTCTCAAGAACTCGAGGAACTACAATCATCACAGTAGGTTTTGCAACCTGCAAATCAGAAATTAAAGTAGAAATTCCTTGAGCTATATAAATTCGCAAGGTGCTTGCTACAACAATATAGTTAATTGCGCGTGCGAAAGAGTGAGCTTGAGGAAGGAAAAGCAGTACAGAACCATCAGGATCAGATAGTAAGTCTGGCATATATTTCGGCAGATTAAGAGCGGTAGTGCAGTAATGCTCATGTGTCATTTCTACACCTTTAGGAGCAGCAGTAGATCCAGAAGTGTAAACGATAGAGCACAAATCTGTTTTCTTTACCGAATCGATTCGATTATTAAGCTCTTCATCACTAATTGAGTATCCGAAAGCTTGAAGTTCATCTAATCCGCCGGTTTCGATGCACATAATGCGTTCCAAAGTTGGGCAGTCTTCAATAGCGCCATCCGCCTTATCTCGCATTTCTGTTGTTTCTACAATTAAGAATCGCGCATCAGAGTTATTTACAATATTGCGAATCTGCTCAGCTGAGTCAGTATCGTAAATTGTAGCTAATACGCCTCCGCAAGCCATAACAGCAGCATCAATAACATCCCATTCGTATGAGGTTTTGCACATAAACGCTACGCCGTCGCCTTTATTTAAGCCGTAGTGCATAAAGCCTTTTGCTGCTGCGCGAACGTCTTCAAGAAACTCGTTTGCAGTTTTTGTTACCCATTTGTCTGCACTTCTGTAAGTGTAAAGTGGTTCGTCACCCATTCTTGCTGCACGATCTGCGTACAAATCGTAAATACTTGTACCCTCGTCTATTTGTGCGCTTCCTGGAGTGCTGGTAGTAAGAAGTCCAGTTTCTGGATCTAATAGAGTTGTAGTTGGAGTTGTGCCCCATTCAACAACGTGTGGAAGCAGTGGATTTACATTAGAATCCTGCGTTGGATTCGGGCTTGAATAATCTGGTTCCCCTGCTTGGTCGTCGCTGACTGGATGAGCAAAATTACTTCCGATACTCAACGCTTTTCTAGCAATGTTGAATGCTTGCTGTTGAAGTCTGTTAATTACGGACACGTCTGCTCCTTCATTGTGCCGAAAGGCTTGTTGTTTGCGTACAGTATCTGCACGTTATTTCTTTTGTTATCTATGATAATCGTTCCTGCTTAACAATTCATCTTCTGTGTCATATTTGTGCTTTAATATACTGATTTTTTATTTTGAAATTTCTATTTTTGCTATTTATTTTTAGGTTTTAATTTAGTCGTCGCACTCTCGTATACTTAAGAGGTTGCTTTGGCGAGGGAATAACACTAGTGTGTAAGTTCCGTTATCGACTGGGCTGATAGCCACTTATGGTTTTCGGCGCGTCGGTGCGCCTGAAGCTGGAGTTAATACAAAATAATCCAGATAATAAGGAGACCGATATGGCTACCAAGATTACTCTTGAAGGCGATGTTCGCAATGAGTTTGGTAAGGGCGTTGCTCGTCGTTTGCGTGTTGCTCAATTGATTCCTGCAAGCATTTATGCTGGCGGTGCTGAGCCTGTGCACGTTACGCTTCCAATGAAGGAAACTACTTTGGCATTGCGTCACGCTAACGCTTTGTTCACTATTAAGTTCGGCAATGAATCTCGTATTGCTGTTGTTAAGGATGTTCAGCGTAACCCTGTGAAGCGCATTGTTGAGCACATTGATTTCTATGAAGTTAAGGCTGGAGAAAAGATTGATGTTGAAGTTCCAGTCTTCGTTGAAGGTACTCCAAAGGGTGCTGCTGTTGCATTCGTTGACGTTCAGGAGCTTAAGGTTCGTGCTGACGTTGCTAACTTGCCAGAGCGTTTGGTTGTGAATGTTGATGGCCTTACCGACGGTACTAAGGTGTTTGCTAAGGATGTAAAGCTTCCTGAGGGTGCTGAGCTTGATATGGATGGCGAAGAATCTGTTGTAAGCGTTACTGTTCCTGAAGATGCTGCTGAAGCTCCTGCCGCTGAAGCTGCTCCTGCAGAAGAGAAGTAAGTTCAGTTAAGTATCAGTAAATTTTGATTTATTTAAGCCGCGTAAGCTTTTGCTTGTGCGGCTTTTTTATATTTAATTTTCTGATTATTAAATTTTGTTTTGTTAATAAGTTGTTAATAAGTTTCGTTTTCGGCAATGCGAAATTCTGCTTGTAATAGTATTACCTGTAAGTTTTGCTAAAAACAAAAATCGTATTAATCTATACGATTAACTGCATAAAATGCAAGCAAAAATAATAAACACAGAAAAGAGATACAATGGCTGGTTTAGAAGTAGCTCCAGAGTTTAAGGATGCTTATGAATCCGACGATCATAGCGATCCTACTCTGTTAAACAAATTAGCTGATAACTTCACTGTTTTGCCAAACGATAATCCAGTTTCGGATGCAAAGCGCAATGAACTTATTGACAAGCCTGCTTTCGGTCAGATTTTCTCCGATAACATGGTTCATATGACATGGACTAAGGGTGAGGGATGGTCAGATCGTCGTGTTGAGCCTTATGGTCCATTAAAGATGGATCCAGGCGCATCCGTTTTGCATTATGCGCAGGAATGCTTTGAAGGTTTAAAGGCATACAAGCGTACTGATGGTTCTATTTGGCTGTTCCGACCAGATATTAACGCTGCTCGTTTCCAAAATTCTGCTAAGCGCTTGTATTTGCCAGACCTTTCAATTGACGATTTTATTGGTTCTGTTGCGGCTTTAGTTAAGCGCGATAAGCAGTGGGTTCCAAGCCGTCGTGAGTACACTCTTTACATGCGTCCGTTCATGTTTGCTTCTGAACCGTTCCTTGGTGTGCGCGAAGCTCATGAGGTTGAGTATTGCGTGATTGCTTCTCCATCTGGCCCATACTTCAAGGGTGGTTTGAAGCCTGTTAGCATTTGGGTTGAAGATCAGTGGTTCCGCACTGGCCCTGGTGGTACCGGTTTTGCTAAGTGCGGTGGAAATTATGCTGCTTCTTTGCTTGGCGAGTACAAGGGCATTGAGCATGGTTGCGAGCAGGTTTGCTTCGTTGATGCTGCAACTAAGACTTATTTGGAAGAGCTTGGTGGCATGAACATGTTCGCGCTCCACAAGGATGGCCACTTGGAGACTCCATCTCTTACTGGCAGCATTCTTCCTGGCGTTACACGTCGTTCTTTGATTCAGCTTGCTGAGGAAGCAGGACATAAGGTTGTTGAAACCATGATTCCACTTCAAGGCCTGCTCGACGACATTCGTTCTGGCGAGGTTACGGAAGTCTTCGCTTGCGGTACTGCTGCAATCATCACGCCAATTGGTCGCTTTAAGTCTGATGACTTCGATCTTAAGGTTTCCGATGGTGGTGTTGGTGAGTTGACTCAGGCTTTGCGCGACGAGTTGCTTGGCATTCAGCTTGGTGATGTTGAAGACAAGCACAACTGGATGTGGAAAGTCTGCGACTAATTTAAGCCGTAAGTAAGTCTTAAGCGATTTCTTTAAATAAGCGTGCCGTATATGTGAATTTATTTTGTTTTATGCGGCACGTTTTTTATATACATTTTATATACAAAAATCCCCAGCGCCGATTGGTACTGGGGATTTTTATATCACTTAAAGTGATGTGCAGTTATCTGCAAAACCTTACAGAGCGTTAATCGCTACAGCAAGACCGGACTTACGGTTTGCAGCCTGATTCTTGTGAATCACGCCACGACCTGCAGCCTTGTCAAGCTTGCGAGAGGCGACTGCGAAAGCAGCTTCTGCTGCAGTCTTATCGCCCGCGGCGATAGCTTCGCGAGTAGCACGGATAGCGGTTTTAAGAGCCGACTTAACGGACACGTTACGCTTATGCGCCTTCTCGTTGGTAAGTACGCGCTTTTTCTGCGACTTGATGTTTGCCACTGTTACTCCAAACGATGTTTGCTATATAAGGACATACAAATAAAAACTATACCAGGATTATTGGATAAAATGAGTTATTTTTATGTTTATATTACAGTTTATTTATTATTTAGTAATCACAAATAAACGCAAGTAATCATAAATAATCACATTTTAAAAGTAAACTATTTTATCTACTATAATCTTATTTTGATCTTGTTGTGAAAAATACCAATATCACAGTAGGTACCAATATTACAGTAGGGTAGTCGAGTTGGTAATATTATTTACTTGCAATGCTTTTCGCATATTTGATTGCTCGTTAGTCTTAAAAGGAGATATTTGCTTTGATTACACCGCATAACCAGCCAGGATTTACGGATCAATCGTTGATACGCAATTTCTGCATTATTGCGCATATAGATCATGGCAAGTCCACTGTGGCAGACCGTATTTTGCAGCTTTCAGGAATTGTGCCAGAGCGTGAAATGCGAGACCGTTTCTTGGATCGCATGGATATCGAGCAGGAACGCGGCATTACTATTAAATCTCAGGCTGTTCGTGTTCCTTGGACTTTTGAGGGCAAAGAGTATTCTCTCGGCATGATTGATACTCCTGGTCACGTCGATTTTACTTATGAAGTTTCGCGCGCACTAGCAGCATGCGAGGGTGCTGTACTGTTGGTAGATGCTACTCAAGGAATTGAAGCGCAAACTCTTTCTAATCTTTATATGGCAATTGACCACGATTTAACAATTATTCCTGTTCTTAACAAAATCGATTTGCCTAGTGCTGAACCAGATAAGCATGCTGAAGAAATAGCTGGCTTGATTGGATGCAAGCCGGAGGACGTGTTGCGTGTTTCTGGTAAAACCGGCGAAGGTGTAAAAGATCTTCTTGACCAAATCGTATTGGAAGTTCCAGCTCCAACAGGAAACCCTGATTCTCCTGCTCGTGCTCTTATTTTTGATTCAGTCTACGATTCGTATCGCGGAATCGTCACATATATTCGTATGGTTGACGGTGAGCTTAAGTCGCGTGAAAAATTGCATATGATGGGCATTGGTATGACGCACGATCCTATTGAAATCGGCGTTATTAGCCCAGATATGACTCCGACTAAGGCGCTTGGAGCTGGTGAGGTTGGCTACGTAATTACAGGCGCAAAAGACGTGAGCCAATCTAAAGTTGGCGACACTATTACTAGCGCTGCGAACCCCGCATCCGAGCCTTTGGAAGGATATAGAGATCCGAAGCCTATGGTTTACGCAGGTCTTTTCCCAATTGATAACGCACAATTCCCAGATCTTCGAGATGCTCTCGACAAGCTAAAACTTAACGATGCGGCTCTTATTTACGAGCCAGAAACGTCTGTTGCGTTGGGATTTGGTTTCCGTTGCGGATTCTTAGGTCTTCTTCATATGGAGATTGTTTCCGAGCGCTTAAGCCGCGAGTTTGGTTTGGATCTTATTTCCACTGCTCCTAACGTAACTTACGACGTTACTAGCGAAGATGGTAAAGAGCATCACGTAACAAATCCTAGCGAGTTTCCAGAAGGTAAGATTAAGCGCATTATTGAGCCAATGGTTGCTGCCGATATTATTGCGCCGAAAGAATTTATTGGTTCTGTAATGGATTTGTGCCAGGATCATCGTGGAGAAATGGGCACAATGGAGTACATTAGTGCCGACCGCGTGGAAATGCATTACAGAATTCCTCTTGCAGAAATTGTTTTTGACTTCTTCGATCAGCTTAAAAGTCGCACAAAAGGTTACGCTTCTCTCGACTACCACGAGGATGGCGAGCAGTCTGCAGATTTAGTGAAAGTTGATATTCTTATTCAGGGAGAAAAGGTTGACGCTTTTAGTGCAATCGTGCATCGCGATAAGGCTTATTCTTACGGCGTTATGATGACTAAGAAGCTTCGTGGACTTATTCCTCGTCAACAGTTTGAAATTCCAATTCAGGCTGCAATCGGCTCTAGAATTATTGCTCGAGAAACTATTAGTGCTCTTCGAAAAGACGTGCTCGCTAAATGCTACGGCGGTGATATTACGCGTAAGCGCAAGCTTCTTGAAAAGCAGAAGGCTGGTAAGAAGCGCATGAAGATGTTAGGCCATGTTGAAGTGCCTCAAGAGGCATTCGTTGCGGCTTTGGCTACAGATGAGAGCGCAAACGACAGAGACACTAAAGATAAGATTCGTGCAGCGCAAAAGTCTGAAGGCTGAGGCTTATATTGAATTTTGAATCGAACAAGACCAGTGAAGATTCGCGTTCAATCATTCCTTTTGAAGTGTACGTGCACGTGCCATTTTGCTTGCGACGTTGCGGATATTGCGATTTTAATACGTATACTGCGCTCGATTTAGGAGAAGGCGCTAGTCGTGAAGGCTATGCTGATGTTGCGATTCGTGAAATGCAACTTGTAAAAAAATGGCAGGAATATCACGGGATTTTCGAGCCTAAAGCGCAATCTGTTTTCTTCGGCGGCGGAACTCCAACAGTTCTTAAAGCGAAAGATTTAGTGCGAATTTTGCAAGAAATACGTAACTTGTGGGGATTTAAAACTGGGGCGGAAATAACTACTGAAGCAAATCCAGACACTGCAGACGAAAAGTATATTGAGACGCTTGCAGAAGGCGGATTTACACGAATATCTTTTGGAATGCAATCTGCTGTTGCGCATGTTCTTAAAACTCTTGACCGTACTCATACTCCAGAAAACGTAACTCGCGGAGTAAATGCGGCGAATGCTTGCGGATTGCGTTCAAGTGTTGACTTGATTTATGGTGCTCCAGGGGAGAGTTTAGACGATTGGCGAAAGTCAGTAGAAATGGCTTTAAGTCTGGGCGTTAACCATATTTCCGCGTACGCGCTAACGGTAGAGCCGCGTACGAAAATGGGTCGTCAAATCGCTAAAGGAATTATTAAATCTCCAGACGATGATGATGAAGCTCAAAAATACGAGATAGCAGACGAACTTTTTAATTCCGCTGGCTTAGAATGGTACGAAATTTCTAATTGGGCGCGTCCGGGTTTTGAGTCTCAGCACAATCTTGGATACTGGCAAAATATTGATTGGGCCGGAATTGGTCCTGGAGCGCATTCCCACTACAATGCTGTAAATCACATTAGTAAACAAAGTATGGAGATGGACGCTTCTTTAGCTAATCCAAACGAGTTTTATAATCTTCGATCATGGGATATTTTGCATCCAAAACATTGGGCTCATGCGATTAATTCTGGGAATGTTCCTTGGCAAAACTACGAGTGTATAAACGCAAAAGATGCTCTCATAGAAGAAGTAATGCTCGGGCTTCGTATTAAAGAAGGCCTTAATATTTCGCAATTGTGCGGAAAGATGCGCGAAAATCGTAGCGAATTCGACGATTCTTACTTGAAAAAAGCAATTATTGAAGTAAAAAATGAATCTCTTGCGAATATGCATGAAGATAGGTTAATAGCAACGCGCAAAGGAAGACTACTAAACGATTTATTAATAGAAAAAATCGTAGACGCGTGTGAAGACGGTCTGACTGTGCGCTAAAATAGTGCTTATTGTGTCGTAAAAGCGTAATATTTGAAATTCAATGTGGAAAGGAATGATCATGGCAAATCGTAAAGAGCGTAGAGCAAAAGCCAGGCAAAATCGTAGGGGAATTCCTTCACAATACGATGATACAAAAGGTCGCGCTCGCGGCGGAATGATTGATGAATACGCTTTACAAGAGCGTTCGCGCAAGCTTGTTGAAAGAAAAAATGGTGAGTGGAAACCTTCATCTAGCGTAACTGAAGAAGAAGAAAGAGTTGCTACGAATACGCGTCGTACTGAATCTGGCGATGAAACCATGAATAAAGTGCGCAAAGTTATTGGCGTGTGCTCTTGGGCTGTGCTTTTACTTTCTGCGCTTGCATTCTTAGTGATTATGTGGTTGCCTAGCCAGCCGATTGCGCTTGTTATTACTGTTTCTGTTCTGTTTGCTTTGGGCGTATTTGGATTGTTCTTTAGCTTTAGCAATTCTAAAAGGAATCCGCGTCTCGACGAACATGGAACTGCGATTTAGTGCTTCGCTATCTATAAAACAGTAGCGTATAAAAGCGTATAAAGTAGTAGCGTATAAAACAGTATATAATGACGCGCGTTCTGTAATTGCTGTTATTGTAACGCTACTCGCAGTTCGTCCTCTATTTCACTATGTTTTATTGGACGATTCTGTTCATCCAGATTATTTCTGTCGATATCCCACTGTTTTTCTATAGCACCATTTTTAACCATAAGTATGCGATCTGAAAGTCGTACTGCTTCAGCAATATCGTGCGTAACCATTACGACTGTCCAATTGTGTTTGCTGCGAAGATCTGCGAGCATATTTTGCATATCTAATCTTGTTAAAGCATCGAGTGCGCCGAAAGGTTCGTCTAAAAGAAGTAGTTTGGGATTATGTACAAGAGCGCGAGCTAATGAAACTCGTTGAGCTTGTCCGCCAGAAAGTTGCGACGGCCATTTACGCTCATAGCCGTCAAGCTGGACTATTGATAGTGCGTGAGAAGCGAGATCCTTAAGTTCTCGTTTTTTGCCGCTCATTCCCCAAATTACGTTGTTTCCAACTCTCATCCAGGGAATGAGTCTAGCATCTTGAAAACCGATTGCCTGCTGTGCTGTGGCTTTTATGCTACCGCTAGTAGGCGTAAGTAAGCCAGATATAATTTTGAGTAAAGTTGTTTTGCCGCAGCCAGAACGACCAATAAGGCTCACAAATTCACCCTTGTTTATTGTGAAATTAATGTTATGCAAAATCTGATTAGTGTTGTCAAAAACTACGCTAATATTTTTGAGATCCACAAGACAATCATCATCTAAAGAATTAAATTTAGATGGTTCTTGCTGTTTTTCTAATGATTTACGCTCTAACACTTCTATCTCGCTTACTTCTTACTTAAACTTTTAATTTATTTGCTGCAATCCATAACCGAATCAGCAAGATTCTTAGGAGCAGCTTTAATCAGACCGTACTTAACGTACTCTTTAGCCTGAGTTTGCATCATTTCTAAGCCTTTTGCGTCAATTGGTTTAATAGTTGGGTTATCAAACTTTTCGATTTGTTTAATAATTGCTTCTGATGCACCAAGTTTCTTATAAGCGTTGCCTATAACATTCTTTTCTTTATGAGATTTTTCTGCTTCTTTTACTAAAGCTTTGTACATCTTCTTAACTAGATCTGGATGCTGTTTTGCGAACTTACGAGAAACTATATGTATAGTTACGTTCATATTGCCATATTTTTTAGCATTAACAAGCAACTTTGAACCTGGTGTTGTCATTGCAGCAGCGAGATTTTGGTCGAATGAAGAAATAGCGTCGATTTGGCCGGAAGTAAAAGCAGCTTGGAAGTTTCGAGGATTCATTTCAACTTTTTGAACTTTAGAAACGTCAAGTCCACTCTTATCGAAAGCACGATGAAGCATGTAATCGCCGGTATCTCCGTTGTGAATAATAGCAACTTTCTTACCGTACAAGTCTTTCAGAGTTTTTACTCCGCTCTTTGGAGAAGCAACAATTCCTTGAGAATCTCCATTATAATATTCGAGTGCAAAAGCAACCCAAGGCTGACCTTCTGCAATAAGATCAATAAAACGACCAGTTCCGGTTGTTGTTGCGTCTGCGCTTCCTCCCATAACAGCAGTTAAACCGTCAACAGGAGTGTAAGGGCCTGTATACACTACCTTATCTTTGCCGAATATTTCGTTTAAGAATTTCTCATCCTTAAGAGTTGTTAAATAGTTTGCTGTAGAAAGATACGCTACTCGCATAGTTCCAGCTCCACCTTTTGCAGAAGATGAAGATTTTTGCGAAGATCCGCAAGATGCTAGTGCTACTGTAGTTGCTAGTGCACACAGTGCTGCAGCTACTCTTCTTATAGTAAAAGTCTTAGTGAGCTTATTCATCTCATTACTCCTTCGTGTTTAATGTTCTGCTTGAGATTTTGCGACTATTCCTGCGATTTGGTATAAGAATATATTCGAAAATATTTGCTGTTATTTCGGAAGCTAAGCCAGCAAAAGCGTACAGAATTATGCAAGCCATCATTTGATCTGGTCTGAAGAATTCTTGAGCTCTCGAAAGAATATATCCAATTCCTATTGAGGAATTTACAGTTTCGCAAGTAGCTAAAGCAACCCACGCAACCGATATGCCAAAACGTAATCCAGTCATAAAATTAGGAAGAGTACCTCGTAAAAGAATAGTTGTAAAAACTTTTAAACGTTTTACGTGATAGGCTTCAGCTAATTCAAGAAGACGAGGATCAATATTTCTAACCCCATCTCTTATATTTACGTACATAGGGCCAAATACGCCTATTGCTATAAGTACTATTTTCATAAGCTCATCTACTCCTAAAAAGATTATTAGGAGAGGTGCTAATGCTGGAAATGGTACTGAACGTATCATATGACTTGGTTTATTAAGAATAGTGTTGCCTAATTTTGTTCCGCCAGAAAGTATTCCAGCTGGAACGGCAATAACAATACCAAGTAACAAGCCTTCTGCGACTCTAGCAATGCTTATTGCTAACGATGGCAATAGTATGCCTTCGTTGTATAAATCTTGGAATGCTTGTATAACTTCCATTGGTGATGGCAATGCGCGATCATCTTTAGGAGTAAGGGTTATAACATACCAAGCAAAGATAATTGCAACTGTTGAAAGCCACGCTTTTACGCCAGCTAAGTGCTTAAAAATACAATGCTTATGCATGAGACATTCCCTTCGATAGTATTAGCTATATCAGGTTCGACGGGTATATTCTCAGCGCGTAACAGCGGTGAGAAAATTGTGTAGTTTTAATTGAAACTTTATTTATTCATCACAGTGTTAAGCGCACCCCGTGCCATGCTGTTATTATTGCCTTTGGGCGTGGACAAAAATACTTTCTTTGGTAAATTTTGTTAGTTTTTATATTTCATATTCAAAGTTAATGTATTAAAAAGCTCAGTGTGTGGAACGTCCATAAAACGCATTAATCTTAATACTGTTATCACAACCAATAAGCAATAAGGAGTAGTTGTGGCAGCTATTGAAAGCGTATATGCACGCGAAATTTTGGATTCCCGTGGAAATCCTACTGTTCAGGTTTATTTGGAGACTGAAGATGGCGCTCAGGGCATTGGTTTAGTGCCTTCTGGCGCTTCGACTGGTGAGGCTGAAGCTTGGGAGCGTCGTGATGGTGACAAGTCCCGCTATCAGGGCAAGGGCACCTTGGAAGCTGTAAAAGCAGTAAATGAAGTTATTGCTCCTAAGGTTATTGGCATGGATGCCACCGATCAGCGCGCTCTTGATGAGACCATGATTGAGCTTGATGGCACACCAAATAAGGGTAAGCTTGGCGCAAATGCTATTCTCGGTGTTTCCCTTGCTGCTCTCTACGCGGCTGCTGAGTCTGCTCAGCTTCCTTTGTACCGTTACATTGGCGGTACTAACGGTCATATTCTTCCAGTACCAAACATGAACATCATGAACGGTGGTGCTCACGCTGACTTCGCAACCGATATTCAGGAGTACATGATTTCTCCTTACGGTTTCGCAACTTACAGTGATGCTCTTCGCGCTGGCGTTGAGGTTTATCACACCTTGAAGAATGTTTTGAAGAAGGAAGGCTTGGCTACTGGTCTTGGTGATGAAGGTGGCTTCGCACCAAAGATGAAGTCCAACGAGGATTCTTTGAAGTACATCATGGATGCAATCGCAGCCGCAGGCTACGAGCCAGGCAAGCAGATTGGTATTTCTCTTGACGTTGCTTCTTCTGAGTTCTACAACAAGGAAACTGGTAAGTATCGTTTCGATGGCGAAGAGCGCGAATCTGCTTACATGCTTGATTACTACGAGAAGCTCATCAACGAGTATCCAATCGTTTCCATCGAAGATCCATTCCAGGAAGAAGGCTGGGATGATTGGGCAGAAATTACCAAGCGTCTTGGTGATCGTTTGCAGTTCGTTGGTGATGACTTACTCGTCACCAATCCAAAGCGTTTGGCTAAGGGTATTGAGCTTGGAGCAGCTAACTCCTTGCTCGTGAAGTTGAACCAGATCGGTTCCGTTACTGAAACCCTCGACGCTATTGAGCTTGCAACCAAGAATGGCTTCACTTCCATGGTTTCTCACCGCTCTGGTGAAACCCCAGATACCACCATTTCTGATCTTGCTGTTGCTAAGAACACCGGCCAGATTAAGACTGGTGCTCCTGCTCGTGGCGAGCGTATTGCTAAGTACAACCGCTTGCTTGAGATTGAGGAAGAGCTTGGTTCTACCGCTCAGTATGCTGGTTACAGCGCATTCAAGGCTTGCAAGAAGTATATGAAGTAACTTTATACTTTTAGCTAGTTCTATTTAACGGTCAGTCGCGTTTGTGGCTGACCGTTTTTGTTTGTAATTATGTTTTGTGTTGAATGTCGTGTTATTCCGAGTTATGACGATTATGAGGTTGTAAATCAAAAAGCGTATAAGAGACACGCGCGTATTGGAAAAATATTTTTTGCTTTCAATAGCAGATATTAGGTGAATATTTACGCGTGTTTTAGCTAGTTTTATGCGAAAAGTTTAAGAAGTTTTCAAGAAAATTTTCGAAATTCAGTAAAAATTTTTGTGATTTTACTTTTATTCTCAGCTCTTTAGTGCTAATTTTGTGAAAAACCAAAACTAAGGAGAGTTTAATATGAGAAAAGTCGCAGTTATTGGTATGGGTAATGTTGGTGCTGCTGTAGCTCATCAGCTTATAATCGGCGGTCACGTTGACGATTTGTATCTTTACGACAATAACGAAGCTAAAGTTAAGGCTGATGCTCTTGATTTTGAAGACTCAATGGATAATCTTCCTTTCAATGTGAACATTACTGTAAACGACTATGCAGCATTGAAGGATGTTGAAGTTATAGTCAGTGCGTTAGGTCATATTAAGCTCTTGGATGTTCCTCACCCAGACCGTTTTGCTGAACTTAAATATAATCGTAACGAAGTGGCTGAAGTTGGTGCAAAGATCAAGGAATCTGGATTCCATGGCGTTCTGATCGATATCACTAATCCTTGCGACGCTATTTGCCAGCTCTACAAGGAAGCTACTGGTCTTCCTTACGAAAGAGTTATTGGTACTGGCACTCTTCTTGATTCTGCTCGTTTGCATCGTGCTGTAGGAAAGTTCTTCGGAGTTCATCCTAAGGCTGTTAAGGGTTATAGCTTGGGCGAGCACGGTGATTCACAGTTCGTTGCATGGTCCACAGTGAAAGTGTTAGAGCAGCCAATTACTGAGCTTGCTAAAGAAAAGAACATCGACTTGGATGCTGTTGATGATGAAACTCGCGAAGGCGGTTTCACCGTGTTCTACGGAAAGAAATACACCAACTACGGTATTGCTGCTGCGGCAGTTCGCCTGGTTAATGCTGTTATGACTGATTCAAAGGAACAGATGCCAGTTTCTAACTATCGCGAGGAATATCATTCTTATCTTTCTTATCCTGCAATCGTTGGTCGTGAAGGTATTGTTGAACGCTGCCAGCTTGATCTCAATGAGGAAGAATTACAAAAATTGCAGCATTCAGCGGATACTATTTTGAGTAAAGCTAAATCGATGGCTAACTGATTGCAATTTTTAATTTTTAAATAATTTAATAGCAAAAGCCACTGTTTTCTAATTCGTTTAATTAAGCGAGTTAACAGACAGTGGCTTTTCGTATTTTTGTAACTTCTACTTATTTCTGTTTATTTGCTCGTGCGAGTCTATAATAAGCCTGATATATACTGTTTAACTACGTGAAAAAATTTCTACGATTGGGGGATAAATGAAAACTAGAGCATACATAAGCGCTGGAGGAAATATTGGGGATAGGCTTCTCAACTTGCAGAAAGCAGTAGCATTATTGCGAGAAAATGCTCATATTAGTAACATCGTAGTTTCGTCAGTTTATGAAACTGAACCAGTTGGTGGTGTTGTTCAAGACAGTTTCTACAACATAGGATTACATTTAGATACTGATTTAACAGCTTTTGAATTATTAGATTTAATACACGACATTGAACAGCGTTTGCA
Organism: Gardnerella sp. C0684A1; assembly: GCF_055326835.1. NCBI lineage: Bacteria > Bacillati > Actinomycetota > Actinomycetes > Bifidobacteriales > Bifidobacteriaceae > Gardnerella > Gardnerella sp. C0684A1. Next base: position 184,214 of record NZ_JBLTSX010000004.1, read on the forward strand.
AAGAAAAAGAATAGTTCGATGGGGGCCTAGAACTATCGACTTAGATATTATTGATTTTGGTGGGCAGAATATTAAAAGCGAAAATCTTACTATTCCACATAGAGAGAGAGATAATCGTAGATTTGTGTTACTTCCTTTACTTGAAATTAGCGAAGACGATTCTACGTATCATGAGCTTATACAGAAAAAACTAGAAGAGACTAGCGATACCAATTGGGTTAAACCAGTTTATGGTAGCGAAGTATTTTGCTAGTAACAAAACTTAAGTGATTTTGAAACCGTTTAAATACGTGTAAATAAACATCGCTAATAAAACAAAATAAACAAAATAAACAAATTTTAAAAAGAAAGACAAGATAATGAAAATAACAGCTTGCAATCATATTGAGCGAAATTGTGGAAATATTTCAGAACTTGTTTTGCAGCAAAAGCTCGTTCAAGAGCAAGAATTGTTGTGCGAATGGGAAAATATTGCAGAAAGTGATATGCAAAAAGTTACTGATTTTCTTGATCATTTCGATACTTCAGTAGAGAAAAACGAGAAATCTGTAAAATTTATACTACCATTAATCGCTCTTAAAACTTTTATGAAAGAGTGTGAGAAAGAATGGCATGAAGATAATGAACTAATAGAGAGCGTAGGTGAGATAGTAAAACAAAATGCAATAGTGTGGAAAGCTGGTCGCTTCTGCTTTGATACTCTTGACAAGCCGATAGTTTATGCGATTTTAAATATCACACCAGACTCATTCTATGACGGTGGAAAATATCAGACTGAAGAAGAAGTAAAAAATCATATCGAAGAAATAGTTGAAGCTGGAGCAGACGTTATTGAAGTAGGCGGGCAGACTACGAAACCTGGCGGTTATGTAGAAATTACTCCAGAAGAAGAAATTCAGCGCGTTATACCTGCTATTCGATACATTCACGAAAATTATCCTCAAGTTGCAGTAGCAGTAGATACTTATAAGCTGCCTGTGATGAAAGCTGCTATTGAAGCTGGAGTTGATATAGTAAACGATGTTCGTGCATTCGATAATCCTGAAAAAGTAAAACTCATGGCAGAATCTAAAGTTGGATTAGTAACAATGCACAGTAATAGAGAAACTGAATACGACAATCTTACGAAAGTAATGTGCAAATTCTTTGACGAAAATCTGCGCATGCTTACAGAAGGTGGAGTTGAGATTGACAGAATTATTCTCGACCAAGGAATCGGATATGCAAAAGTTGCGGATGGTAAGCAAGATTACACTATGATGCGTAATCTAAACCAGTTGCATCGTTTTAGAAGGCCAATACTTGTTGCTATATCTAGAAAAGGTTTTGGCAAAATATTATTTAATCTAAATAAAGAAGATCGTCTTCCGGTAACACTTGTAGCAGAAACAGCAATGTTTATGCGCGGAGGTCGTATTATTCGCGCACACGATATTGCAGAAACAAAGCAATTAGTTGAAATGGTTGATGTTATTAACCGAAGCTACTGGTTTAAATAATGAGCATAAGGCGTGATGTAAGCAAATCTTAGTTTGCATCACGTCGAATACACAAAGTAGGTTATAAGGTATGAGTTTAAGAAAGCGTCGTGTCGCACAAGCATCAGATGAAGATGATTCGCAGTCGCAGCGACGCCGATTTCTTTCTGGACCGATTATCTTGCTAGTAACAATAATTATTTTAGCTGCAGGATCTATAGAGATTGTTGCTACGATTCGCAACTATGCATTAAGCTTAGCTGAACTTCACGCATTGCAGAGAGATGAGCAAAGCTTAAAAGACAGAAAGAATTCACTACTAAATGATGTAGGTAGGTGGAAAGATAAAGCTTACGTTACTACGCAAGCGCGCGACCGTTTAGGTTTTGTTTTTCCAGACGAATTAGCTGTAAGAGTAGAACATCCTGAAGCTGTTACTGGAGTAGCTCCAAATAAGTATGCTCAAGGGAATGTGGAAGTCACTAATCACAAACCTTTACCTTGGTATAGTGATCTGATGTATAAAATGCACAAGATTGATAAGCCTAGCGATAATAGCTCTTCAGCTGCTGCTTTAGAAGAATCTATTATAGAAAGTCAAAATGCGTCACTATCTAATGTGTACAGTACGAAAAAACATTAAGTGCTTCAAAATAATTAGCCTATTGCAGCTAGATTAACTGTTCTTAAAATTTGTAGCCGAGTTCAAAAAGCGTAAGTCAGGAGTAGTAATGTTAGAAAATCGCAATGACGCAACTAAACAAAATTATGAGATCTCTAATTTTTCGCCTGAAGATATTGTAAAACGCATACTAAATGCTCCGGCTACTAAAGAAGAACGCGATATCGTAGAAAAACAATTAGGAAGATTTCCGCGCGGAATGGTAGCAGTTGGAGCAAGATGCGTATGCGGTAGGCCATTAGCCGTAATAACTCGCCCATGTTTAGAAGATGGAACACCATTTCCAACAACATGCTATTTAACAAGTCCTGAAGCAGTAAAAGCTATATCTCATATAGAAGCCGAAGGTCTTATGCGCAAGTATAACGAAATGCTAAAAAATGATGAGAGTTTAGCGAAACAGTATGAAAAAGCTCATCAATATTATTTATCTTTCAGACACGCGCTCGCAGTAGCTTTGGGAGATAGTGAAGAGCATATTAGTACTATGAGTGCCGGCGGTATGCCTGTTAGGGTTAAATGTTTGCACGCTTTGCTAGCTCAAACACTTGTTATGGGTAAAGGTATTAATCCTATTGGAGATCTTGCGTTAGAGTGTATAAGTGATGAGTTTGATCCTAAAGTTTGTCGCTGCTCAACACCGTGGAGTGACGATGCTGGTATGGAAAATTTGCATTTTAATAAAACTGAGAAGGTGCATGCTATGAAATCGGCTTGCGTTGCTGCAATCGATTGTGGAACAAATTCTATAAGACTAAAAGTAGCTTTAGTAGACGAGAATGGTATGAAAGATATTGTTCCTCGTATGCTAAGAGTTGTGAGATTGGGTCAAGGAATTGACGAAACTCACCGTTTTGCTGATGAAGCTTTGCAGAGAGTGAAGGCAGCTGCAAAGGAGTTTGCGAAAGTTTTGCGAGAAAATCCTGTCGATGCTATCAGATTTGTAGCAACTTCAGCAACGCGTGATGCAGAAAATCGTGAGATTTTTGAAGACATGATGCTTAAAGAGCTTGGAGTGAAACCTGAAGTTATAAGCGGCAATGAAGAAGCTGCTTTGAGTTTCTTAGGTGCTACAAGTGTTGTATCTCGTTGCGAGCTTCAAGCGCCTTACCTTGTTGTTGATTTAGGTGGTGGTTCCACTGAGATGGTTCTTGGTGGAGATGGCAAAAATGCTAGCGTTGATGAGGTGACTGCCGCTTACTCTATGAATATTGGTTCTGTTCGAATGACAGAGCGTCATTTGCACACTGATCCTCCTACACAGGAAGAAATAGATGAAGCTGTATCTGATGTAGATAAGAATATTGATGAAGCTTTGAAGGTTGTTCCTGTAGGTCGTGCTCGTACAATTATTGGAGTATCCGGAACAGTTACAACCATGGCTGCTTTAACAATGGGGTTGAAGCATTATGATCATAGCGCTGTAGATGGTGTAAAAATCGGCTTAGAACAAGCATATATGGTAAATGATCGTTTCTTGCGCATGCCTCGCGATTTGCGTAGAACTTACGCAACTATACATCCAGGACGAGTGGATGTTGTTGGTGGAGGCGCAATTGTGTGGAGTAGAGTACTTGAGCGCGTAGCAAAAGCTACATACGAGGATCATGGTGGAGTAATTGATACTTTCGTTGCAAGCGAGCATGGTTTGCTTGATGGTATAACGCTTGATTTAGGTCGTAAAGTTCTCGCCACACGCTGAGGTTGTTCTTTAGTGAAATATATGGCATAATAAGTGTCTGTTGCCCCCGTGGCGGAATTGGCATACGCATCAGACTTAAAATCTGACGCCCTTACGGGCTTGTGGGTCCGAGTCCCACCGGAGGCACAAATAAAACGCTACACAGTTAAATAGCTGTGTGGCGTTTTTGTTTATTCGTATTTCTTGCGCACTTGCCGGGTTATAGGCCAAAAAGTGTGTAAAGCTAAGCTGATGAATATTCTGTGGGTATAATTCACAGCCTCAACACTGTTAAAAACTCAGTTAACGAACTGAGAAAGTAACGGTAAAACGCAAAATACTGTTAAAAATTCAGTTAACG